>CAYZNB010000096.1:0-11951 GCA_964478535.1 uncultured Thermotogaceae bacterium | reverse complement strand
TACGCTCAGACATGCTATTTTCTTACGCATTTTTTGATTCGCTCAATTGTTTTTTGTACGAAAATTCTCAATTGTTCGCTACTTTATTTCATCCATATTTACCGTAAAAGCATTATAATTTAAAAAAAATGTTTCACTTGCCACTTTTAACTTTTAGCTATTTAAACGTTTAACCAATTAACCATTATTTGTTTTTCCTGACCAACCGACCAACTGTCTGCTGACCAACTTAAAAACCATATTTACCGTAAAAGCATTATAATTTAAAAAATTTGTTTCACTTGCTACTTTGCATTTTTCACTATTTAAACGTTTAACCAATTAAACATTTTTGGTTTTTAAAGTTTTTTGTGATACTTTATAACTAACAACTTATAAAAAAGGTGAAAAGAATGAATAAAAATAAAATAAAAAAAATTGCTTCATATGCACGTGAAGATATTATAAAAAGAGTCACTTTATCGGCACTAGAAATAGGGGTGTCAAAAAACAATTTAATGGGATTATCAGAAAAAAATCTTAATGATAAACAAAATGAACAAAAGAAAGAGTTGATAAAAAGAATAGAAAAATTGGATTTTGAAGAAGTTATTGAAGAAATTTCTTACACTTGGTTTAATAGATTTATAGCGTTATATTTCATGGAAATAAATAATTATCTTCCAGCACCATTTTCTTCAATTACAAAAATATTATCATTAAATAATGGCAAACCAGAAATATTGTCAAATTCTTTTGAAATTGGTTTAGAAATAGATAAGGAATATATTTTAGATTTGATAAATAAAAATGATGAAGAGGCTACTTTTAAGTATGTTATTATAAAAATTTTTAATGAACTGAATAAATCTCTTCCTTTTCTATTTGAAGAAATTGACAATTATATGGAAATATTGTTTCCAAAAAATATTTTGAACGAAAATTCATTTTTATTCAGTGTTTTAGAAGAAATAGAATCTGAAGATTGGAAAAGTGTAGAAATTATAGGCTGGTTTTATCAATATTATATATCAGATAAAAAAAGAGCAGTTTTCGACAATATAAAAAAAGGAAAAAAAGTAGATAAAAAAGATATACCAGCGGCAACGCAGCTTTTTACGCCTAAATGGATAGTAAAGTATATGGTTGAAAATACTTTAGGAAAAATATATAGCGAAATTGATGATGTAGAAGATTTGAAAAAAGAATGGAAATATTATTTTTATGACATTCACAATGAAAAAAAGCATTTTTCAATTATTCCAGAAGATCTAAAATTTTTAGATCCTGCATGTGGAAGCGGCCATATTTTAGTTTATGCTTTTGATTTATTTTATGATTATTACATACATAGAGGATACTCGAAATCAGAAATTCCTTATTATATTTTAGAAAAAAATTTATATGGTTTAGATATTGATGAAAGAGCTGTTCAGCTTTCAAAGTTTGCTTTGTGTATGAAAAGTGTAGAAAAATATAATAGATTTTTTAATAAAAAGTTTGATTTAAATATTTATTCTGTAGAAGATACAAAAACAAGTGATTATAAAAATCATGAGTTTTTTTATTTAAAATATTTTGAAAAATCTGAACTTGAAGTTATTCAATATTTATTCGATAATTTTATTAATGCAAAAGAAATCGGTTCATTGATAAAAATAAAAAATTATGATTACAAAAATTTGCTTTTGAGAACAAAAGAAATAATTGAAAATATGGAAGATTTATTGTTTAAAAATGAAGAAAAAGAAAGCTTATTATTTTTAGAAAAATTATTGAAAATAGCTATAACATTTTCAGGAAAATATAATATAGTGTGTTCTAATCCTCCATACATGGGTAAAAAAAATATAAATAATAATTTAAGAGATTTTTTAAATGAAAAATATCCTGAAGTTAAAGCTGATTTATTTTCTGCTTTTATAGATAGAAATTTTGAGTTTGCTGAAAAAGATGGATATCTTGGTTTTATGACACCTTTTGTTTGGATGTTTAATTCAAGATACAAAAAGTTGCGAGAAAAAATAATTAATGAAAAAACTATTCTCGGGATAACACAATTAGAATATTCGAGTTTTAGTGACGCAATAGTTCCAATATGTACATTTGTTTTAAAAAATAGTTTTACTGAAGAAGAAGGTACTTTTATCAAGCTTTCAGATTTTAAAGGATATGAAATTCAAAATGAAAAAACACTTGAAGCAATAAAAAATAAAAAAGTGGATTATCTTTATAAAACAAAATCTAAATATTTTAAAGATTTACCAGATCATATGATAGCTTATTGGTTAAATGATAGAATAAAGAAAATTTTTTCAGAAGAAAAAAAGTTTAGTTATTTTGCTGATTCAAGACAAGGCCTTGCAACAGGAGATAATAAAACATTTTTAAAATATTGGTATGAAGTAGAGTATGACAAAATTGGAAGAGGTTATTATAACATAAGAGAATTTCATGATTCAGGAAAATTTTTCGCTCCTTATAACAAAGGCGGGAAATTTAAAAAGTGGTATGGCAACAACGAACTTGTTATTCGTTTCGATAAACAAAATTATGATATTCTTTCTAATCAAGGAAATAAATTGCCTTCAAAAAATTATTATTTTAAAGAAAGTATAACTTGGGGAACTTTAACAGTTGGCACTTTCAATGCGAGATATACAGAAATGGGATATGTTTTTGATACTAAAGGTTCATCATGTTTTGTTAAAGAAAAAAGTATGCTTTTTTACACCCTCGCATTATTAAACAGTAATTTGGGAGCAGAGTTTTTAAAGGCGTTATCTCCAAGTGTTGATTTTAATGCGGGCTCTATTGCAAAAATTCCTTATAAGATTCCTAAAGATAATTTTATTCTTGAGAGAATAAACGATTTAGTAAAAGCAAATATAGAAATTGTAAAAAATGATTGGGATTATTTTGAAACGTCTCCTGAATTTGAAACATCTCGTTTTTTAACATATAAAAATGATTCAAAAAAGATGAGCGATATATTTGAAAAAATAAAAACTGAAAATAAAACTGTTAGAGTAGAATTAAAGCAAAACGAAGAAGAAATAAATCAAATTATTAATAAAATATACGAATTAGAAGAAAAAGATAATTATTTAGTTATAGACAAAAATTTATCTATAAAAAAGGTAAATAAAAAATCTGAAATAAAAAATTTTATTTCTTTTTTTGTAGGATGTGTTTTTGGAAGATACTCTCCAGATAAAAATGGAGTTATTTATGCACATAGTAAAGAATGGAAATTAAACCTATATAATGATTTTGATTATAAACCTTTACAGTCAAATATTCTTGCTATTTTAGAAAACGAATGTTTTGACAATGATGTAGTAGTTAAATTTTTTGATTTTGTAAAATATGTTTTTGGAGAAAAGAATTTTGAAGAAAATATATCTTTTATATCTAAAGAATTAGATGAAAAAGAAACAAATTATAATAAAGTGATTCGAAATTATTTTAAAAAATATTTTTTTGCAGATCATAAAAAAACGTATAACAAAAAACCTATATACTGGATTTTAACAAGCGAAAAAGGATATTTCAAAGCTTTGATATATTTTCATAGATATCAAAAAGATTTGATAACGATTCTAAGAAAAGATTTTGTTCTTACATATCAAGATAAAGTTGAAAAGCTGTATCAAATAGCATTAAAATCAGGAACAAAAAAAGAAATTGAAAAATATGAAAATATAATTGAAGATTTAAAAAATTTTGAAGAAAAATTGAATCATTTTTCAGACATTAAAATTACTATAGATATAAACGAAGGTGTTGAAAAAAATTCTATTCTTTTTCAAGATATTATAGAAAAATAAGATTTTATATAAAATAGTGTGGTTAATAATATAAATGCTTAAAAGTTTAAAAGAGAAATGTCGATCTAAAAAGGGATTTGTTTTATTCCAATTTACTACAAATTTTTGGTTATTGCAAAAACTATTGAAAAAGAAATATTTCGGTTAAAATTATTCAATTAAAAGGTTTTTCTTTTTATCTTTTAAAAAAGAAGATTTAAAAATCAAAAATTTGATTGTAATATATTTTTATATGATTTTCAACTAGTTTTGCAATAATCACTTTTAGTATATCCCAAAACCTTGTTTTTATTATTCTATAAAAAGTATTTCAGGAATACGATAAAAAAACCTTTAGTATCAAAGGCTATTTTCTAGCCCTTAATTCCAAAGGTTTTTCTTAGTTTTTTCTTCCAATCATTAGAATCTGGATTTCCCGATTCCTCCAATAGCAATGCCATTTAATCCTCATTAATAGTAGTTCATATAACATAAATATTTTGATATAATCTTAATGGAGAAAACGCTTATGCTATTGTTTATGTGAAACATCTTCCATTTCTTGTTCAGCTTTCGCTAGCGAGGGGTTAAACAATCCCATTATACTGAGTGTTGTACCCAAAATCCCTGTTATCAAAAACATCAAAGCCATACCCATTCCCTTACCGCTATTAAATATGAATGATAAAGGATTTGATTCATTCGTCATAAATGGTTCAAAAACGCAATCGGCTAAAATGCCACCGATAAGCATACCAACCGGAATCATGCCAGATTTAATCGCATACCTGAAAGAAAACGCACATCCCTGCATTTCTATGGGAATTATGGTGCGCCAGAAATAACTTTCGTTAGCAACCAAGGGAGGTATGAAAACACTAGAAAGAAATCCAGCAATACTCCATGTCCGTATTGAATTGCCAAAAGCAAATAGAATATCACCAAAAAAGAACGATATTCCTGCATATAAAAACATTGTCTTTACCTTGCTTTTCATAGTTGGCATGAAGATAATTAAAAATCCCCCCATAATGCCACCAAGCCCAATAGCTCCATTTACAAAGCCTAGTGCTTTTGCATTGTAACCCGATCGAGCCAAAATCATAGGGGAAAGTATATTATAATAAGTCAATCCAGCTAAAAAGTTAATGAAAGCCATAAATATCAAAAGTTTCTTTAGTAGGGTCGAATTCCATATAATCGAAAAGCCTCTCCGCAACTCAAATAGATGGTGCATGATGCTAAACCTTTGCCCTTTTGTTTTTCGAAGAAAAGGTATTTTAACAAAGAATGCAAGTGTTGAGCAAGCAAAAATAAGCGTAACAAAATCGAATATGATAACAAAACTCATATCAGTAAATCCCAGCAAAAATGCAGCGAAAATTGGTGACAATATCTGGATTATCCCGCTTGAAAAAGATTGCATTCCGCTTGCTTTAATATAGTATTTCTTTGGAACAATCAAGCTGACAGCGACATCATTAGCAGGATATTGAAAACTCCCCAAAATACTGCTGACAAAATTAAGGCTATATATATGCCATATTTCAAGGGAATCAGCTCTTAAAAGCAGAAATAATGTTAACGTACATAACCCAGCGCCTATGTCAGAAATAAGCATGATAGCCTTTTTGTTCATCCTGTCAATAAACGGACCAACTAAAAGTCCTAGTGCCATTTTTGGTGCCATAATAAGCATTCCAGATATCGAAAGTGTAAGTGCACTTCCTGTTTTTTCAAATGCCCATATTGTAATAGCAAAGATGGTCATAGAGCTCCCTAACGAAGATATAGACTGCCCAAACCACAATAAAACAAAACTTCTCAGTTTAATAATATCCTTAAAAAAGCTCATTGTCATTCTCCTTTATAATAATTTTCAATATAAAGAAAGCAAGACAATAGCTATTGAATCTTTTAGTTAGCGGTTAATTTTAAAAGCTCCAAACAGCTACCGCTGCTTCCGAATGGAGCTAAATCATTTACTGTAATCTCATGTTTAATTTGTGTGAACACAACATTTCCTCCTAATCAAAATATTAATTTTCTAACTTCATAGTTTTAATTTTAAGTACACATAATTCTGCATGTCTGCAACAAAATTATATTTGTGTAAAATTATTATACCGCAAATGATGCTTTTGTCAAGTAAATCGATATTCTTACAAAAGGTATTGAAAAAGAAATATTTCGGTTAAAATTATTCAATTAAAAGGTTTTTCTTTTTATCTTTTGAAAAAGAAGATTTAAAAACTAAAATTTTAATTGTAATATATTTTTATATGGATTTCAATATGCTTTGCAAAAGGCAAATTCTTTAAATTAATAAACTCACAAAAAAATTCATAGAATCAAAAATAATAATTAAAATAAAAATGACAGAGATTTTATTCTCTGTCATTTTTTATCAGAAAGGCCATTTTTTAAAGTTTCAATAAGATGTTCTACATAGTTTAAAGATTTTTCAAGATTATTAAAATCCAATAACTCTTCCATTATTTGATCAGAATTAATAAAAATAAAAGAAATTATTTTTATAATAAAATCTGTTGGTAAATCTTTTCTCAAATTGCCATTTTCAATATTAGATTTTATAAGCATTTCAAAAAAATTATCTGATTCTTTTGAAAATCTTTTTTTAACTTTTAAATAAATTTCATTTTCTTTATTTTTCAGAAAATTCTGGCCTATTCTGCTGTAAATTGGAAATTTAGAAGCGAATTCAATACCAAGTTTTGCCTGCTGTTTTAAAACTTCGAATATATCATTAAAATCAAAATTCTTGTTATTGCTATTTCCTGAAATATATTCAAGTTTTTCTTTCACTACTTTATCCATTATAAAGAAATACAAATCTTCTTTGTTTTTGAAATGGTAATAAAATGTTCCTTTGCTTATACCAGCATTTTTAATAATAACATTTAAAGAAGCATTTTCATAGACGTTTTCTGCAAATTCATTCAATGCAGCATTTATTAAATCTTCTTTTTTAGAAAAAATAGAATTCTCTTTCATTAAAATCACCTACTTTATAGTCTACCTATTTTAAAAGTTTTTTTCATTTTAGGCGTTAAGGCAATTATAAATAATAAATGTATTATTAAAGCGATAAAAAGAGTTAAAATTAAGTTACCTTCAATATTTAAAATGCTTATCGAAAAAACTTTCATTACCCAGTAACCAGGAATCACATAAAATAATTTTTGAAACTGTTCTGGAACTAAAAAAGAAATCATAGGTAGCATACAACATATAAAAATAGTTACTTTTGAAACAGCGATTGCAGCATTTTGATTATCCGAAAAAATCCCAATAACAAAGCCTAAGAAAATTCCCATCATACTTCCAGAGATGAATATGATAAAAAAAGAAAATAAATTAAAGTTAAGACCTATCAGAATTAATTGAGCTATAAGTGCGAAAAGTGCAGATTGAATTAAAACAGTTATGATTTTTGAAATTAAATAATCGGATAAAATTATAGGCGAAACTCCCATAGCACTGAACATCTTGCTTTCTTTATCTTCTACTATCGTAAAACCCATTGAAAATCCAACCATTCCAACAATTAAAATGAGAACCCCTGTATTCAAAACATCACTTATTACGGATCTTCTTATCCCTAAAGATTCTATTTCATAATTCAAACTTTTATCTTGATTTACATAATTTAAAACACTTTTTACAACGTTTATTATATGAGGAGATTCGCTTCCAGTTAATACAAGCTTTAAAGAATTTTCAGAAAAGATGACGCCCAAATTATCACCATAACTATTAACTTTGTTTTCTAAAGAATTATAATTTTCTAACTTTTCAATTTCAAAATAATTTTCAAGCATAACAACTTTATTATTAGGAACACTTGTATCAATAAAAATTTTTATTGAAGCATTTTCAAAAGAAGGTAAAAAAATTCTTACAACAATTGAAATTATAATAGGAAAAAAAAGAACAAAAATTGTCATTTTATCATTTAATGAATTTTTCCAATCTTTTTTAACAAGGCTTATTATTTTATTCATCAAATCACCTCTTAATTAAAATTTTTTTTGTAATTGAAATAGTAATTAGAAAAATAATGATAATTTCAATAAAAAGAAAAAGAACCGGTTCTAAAAAATTTTGCATTCTACCATTGGTTATTAGTTCTTCAACGCCAAACAATATATAATAAGAAGGAATCAGTTTATATAAAATATTTCCTTGAGAACCAGAAAAAAGAGGAATTAAAGGAATAAAAATAAAACCAGCAGCTAACATTATTACATAAACAAAATTTGAAACAGAATCATAAAATTGTCCTATAAGGATTCCTAATACAGACATCAAAAGAGTCGCTAAAAATACTATTAAAAAGAATTGAAAATAATTTATAGTAAATCCTAATGTCAAAAAAGAAAAGATAAATGCAAAAATAACTCCTATAATAGAATTTACGAAAGTTTTTGAAAGCAAATAATTGATAGTTCCAGCCGAACTCACTCTATAAGCATAAATCCCGCCTTCTTTTTTCTCTTGAAACAGCATAACAGCACTGAACATAAAACCTAATAAAATAATATCTGTTGCTAATAATATAGGGATCATTTTTTTATTAAAAGGTAAAGAATTTTTTGAATCGCCCTTAATTAAAATAGTCTGCGTTTCGTAAGGAATATATTCGTCTGATAAATTCAAATAAATCATATCAATTTGTGAAGCAATAATATTTAAAGTTTTTTCATCTTCATACCCTTGAGCAATTATTCTAAAATTACTATCTTCAAAAATTATACCGGGTTGATTTTTTTCTTTTGATAAAGTATCATACAATTCTTCTTTGCTATTTAAAAAGTAATGTTCATTGTCTGAGTTTTTTAAAATTTGAGAAAATATTTTTGAAGAAGAATTATCATAAAAATAAGCGGAAGTTTCTTCTAAAGAAATATTTTCAGGTATTACCCAATTAACTAAAACTGCATATAAAATAGCAAGACCTATTGAAATTAAAATAAATTTATTTCTAAATGCTATTAAAAAATCCATTGAAAAAGAATTAAAAAATCTTTTCATATCACTCTAACCCCCTACCCGTAAGTTTAATAAATATTTCTTCGAGGGTAGCTTCTCTTGTATGCATGGTAATAATTTCATAGTTATCAATAATATTTTTTAATTTTTCTTTATCTTCAGAATTTTCAAGAAAAATAATTTCACTTTCAGATTTATTATTTTTTTTGTATTCTAGTTTTACAGAGTAGCTTCCATATTTTAATTTTAAATTTTTTGGAGTATCCATAGCAACTATTTTCCCATCATTAATGAAAGCAACTTTATCGCACAGTTCTTCTGCTACAAACATATTATGAGTAGTCAAAAAAATTGTTTTTCCAGCATTTTTCTTTTCAATTATAATAGATTTTATTCTTTTAGAAGTAGAAGGATCTAACCCAGATAAAGGTTCATCAAGAAATAAGATGTCAGGATCATTAATTATAGATCTTGAAAAAATTAACCTTTGCTTCATTCCTTTTGAATAATCAGAAGCTCTTTTATTAGTAGCTTCTCCTAATCCAACTCTTTCTAAAATAATTTTTGGATTTTCACACTTTTTTTTGAAAAGACCAGCAAAAAATTTTAAATTTTCATATCCTGTAAGTTTCTCATAAAGATTTGGCAATTCAAACGAAACACCAATTCTTTCAAAGAAATCTCTTTTTAAATCGGAAATATCTTTTCCGTCAACTCTTATAATTCCTGTCTGATTTTTTAAAAGGCCTATTAATAAATTTTGAACAGTACTCTTCCCAGCACCACTTGGCCCTAAAAAACCAAATATTTCCCCTTTTTTAATTTCAAAATTTACATTTTTTACCGCAAAATTGTTTTTGCCCGGATATTGGTGAGATAAATTTTTAACTTCTATCATTTTTAACCCTCCTAATAAAATTTTTATCTTATAGACTTCAAGGTTTAGACTAGTTAGTCTATTATAACTTTTTTTTTTAGAATTGTCAAGTGATAGTTTTTTTATGATATAATTTTATTTATTGAAGGAGATGATTTTTATGGAATTTTTTAAAGAATTAATACATTTTAATATTTTAGATAAATTAGAAATAATTATAAGGATAATTTTTGCTACAGTATCTGGTATGATAATAGGGTATACGAGAGAAAAGATAAATCGACCTGCGGGAGTTAGAACACATTCGATATTATCTTTAGGGGCATGTATTATAACTATTGTATCTTTTACTGCTTCTACTGGGGATCCTGGAAGACTTGCCGCTCAAATAGTTTCAGGGATAGGTTTTTTAGGAGCGGGAACAATAATAAAGAATAGAAATAAAATTAAAGGGTTGACAACAGCGACCACTTTATGGACAACTTCGGCAATAGGCATTTCTTTCGGAGTGGGGGAATATTTTATAGGTATTTTCGGAACTATAATTACTTTTTTTATAGTAACGATGAAAGAATTTACATTTTTGCAAAAATTAGATCAATATATGTTGATTATTGAGGTCAAATCAAAAGAATCGCTTGAAGATATAGTTGAGATTTTAAATAAAAAGAAAGTAAAAATTCAAAAATTTCATTATGAGCAGGATGAAAGAACATTTTATATAAAGATTTCACATTTAGAAAAAGATAATATTTCATATTTGAAGAAAGATATACTTGTTTTACCAAATGTTGAGAACATTAATATAGAAGACTAAAAATACAATTTTTAGAAGAGAAAAACATCAAAAAAATAAAGGAGTTGATGTTTTAATGAAAAATATAGAAGAATTGATGTTATTTATTAATATGGAAAAAGAAGAATTAGAAGCCATAAAAAAAAATGTTTCAAAAAAGACTTATGAAAAACAGGAAATAATAATGATGGAAGGTGAAGAAGGAGATTCAGTATATATTATTTTGGAAGGCTTTGTGAAGGTTTTTAAAACCGAAAGTGATGGAAGAGAAAAAATATTGAAGTTTTTAAGTGCAGGAGATTTATTTGGGGAAATGGCATTAATAGATGGGCATTTTCGATCGGCTTCAGTACAAGCTGTAAAAAGGACAACTATGTATGTGATAGAAAGGAATAAATTTAATGGTTTGATAAACAAGTATCCTCAGATTGCATTAAAAATAATATTTGTTTTATCAGAAAGGTTAAGAGAAGCTAATGATGAAATAACAAATTTAGCTTTCAAAAGTGTAGAAGAAAGGTTATTTTTTGAATTAAAAAAACTTGGAGAAACATTTGGGATAAAAAAAGATGACGGAGTATGGATATCAGAAAAAATTACTCATCAAGAATTGGCCGAATTAATTGGAACTACAAGGGAAACTATTACAAAATACCTTGGAAAAATGCTAGAAGAAGGTACGATTAAAATGAAAGAAAAACATATATTTCTTCCTAGATATAAGTTTGACGGAGAATAAAAAACTAAAAAATAATTATTTAATGATATTTTAAAAAAGGGAAGTGAGAAAAATTTTTGTAAAAAAAGATTTAAATATTCCTGAAGAACAGGAATTTAAAAATTATAAATTAAAAAAACTAACTGTAGAATATGTGGAAAAAGATTATAAAGCTGTAATGAGTAGCAAAAAACATCTTAGAACAATTTTTTCGTCCAATGATTCATGGCCAAAAGATGATATGACTATCGAGGAAAATTATAATGATTTAAAAGAGCATCAAGAAGAATTTGATTCAAAAATAGCCTTTACATATACGGTACTTTCATTAGATGAAAGCGAATGTTTGGGATGTGTTTATATATACCCTCCAGTAAGAGATAAAACTGATGCCAGAGTTTATTTGTGGGCTACTCAAGAAAAACTTGAAGAAGGTTTTGAAGAAGTAATGCTTAATGATATTGAAAATTGGTTAAAAAATTACTGGCAAATGAAAAACATAGATTTTCCGGGAAGAAAAGTATCTTGGGAAGATTGGCGTAAAATAATTTCAGAATTTAATAAATGATTGTTAATCATAAATTCAGAAAGCAAAAACATTTTAATCTTCAAGTTTTTAGTTTCTAATGTAGTGTAACAGCCACGCTGCACTATGCACGGCGTTACAGCACATATGACAATGTTGGTCAATAGAAAATTGATTGGGAAAAACGCTAAAACAAGCATTAGTAATTAATTTCCCTCTTGAGGGGTGGCAAC
>CAYZNB010000095.1:2011-11969 GCA_964478535.1 uncultured Thermotogaceae bacterium | reverse complement strand
TGACCGAGCGAAATTTGTTTTTTAGAAAATTTGATCTTGTTCGCGTTTATTTTATCCAATGTTTACCACTTCATTCCCGTCAACCTTCGGTTGCCACTCCTCAAGAGGGGAATTAATTCAAAGTCTTTTTTAATAATGTTTTTATGGCAAATAATGATGCAATAATGTAGCCAACAATTTATCATTTTCATTTTTTGTTCGTATTCCAAAACGTATAAAATTTTCATATCCAAATGACGTACAATCTCTAACCATCATTTTTTCAATTTCAAGTGATTTAAATAAATTTCCTTTATCCTTAATTTCTATAAAAAAGAACGGAGATTTATTTTTTAAATTTAAAATGGAATTTATTCTCTTTCTTTCATTTTCAATCGTTTGCATAGATCTAATTATAAATTTCCTTTTATCTTCAATCATTTTTATCAAAAATAATTTTCCTATCGAACCTATACTCCAAGGCATTTTATATCTTTCCATTTTATTATAATTGTCAATAAAATATCCTAATCTAATTCCTGGTAAAGAATATGATTTTGTATATGTTCTTAAATGTATAGCACCATCAAAAGCCCACTTTTTTTCCCAATCATTATTTTCAAATAAAATAAATTCAAGAAAAGCATCATCAAGAACAGGAATATTATTGTTGTTCAGATTTTTTTTAACAAAAAAATCAACTTCATCATATTTATAAAAATTACCGTTAGGATTTTTAGGGTTATTTAAAATAACAATACAATTTTTAAAATCATGCTCAAATATTGAATCAACATAATGGATTTTTTTATTAAACAATCGTGCAGTTCTTTCATATTCCCCATACGAGCTTTTTTCAATAACAATATCGTTTTCAAACGCCATATTCAATAAATATAAAGATTCTGTAGTTCCTGCACATAAATTTATTTTTTGATTTAACTTCATAGATAAAGAATTCTCTATGTCTTCAAAATAAATATATCTCATAGATATTTGATTCAATTCTTTTTCGTAATCAATAAAAAAGTCAGGAAAATATGGATTTACAGAAATAGAGAAATCAATCCATGAAATCGGAACATTTCCTCCATGTTTAACATCAATAAATTTTGAACTTTCCATAAAATAACCACTCCAATTATTATTGTAATAAAACATATAAAAATAAAATATTTTAATGATTTATCCAAATCATTTTTATCCGGCATATCTAAATTCTCATTAATGTCGTAAGTATTTTCTTTAAAAAGTCTAACATTTAAAAGCCCTGACATACACGACATTGATTTTGTTCCGTTAATTTTTATCCCGCCATATTTAAAAAATGCTTTTGAAACTTTTAAGGGTGAAAAAATTACAAAGAAAAAATAACTCAATCTTGCCGGAATAAAATTTAATATGTCATCCATTCGTGCAGCAAATTTTCCAAACTTTTCATATTTTTCATTTCTATATCCTATCATTGCATCCATAGTATTTGTAATCCTATAAAAAACTATTCCATATATTCCAAAAAGTAAATAATAAAAAATTGGTGATAAAATAGAATCGACATAATTTTCTGCTAAAGTTTCAACTGCACATGAATACAATTGTTTTTTTGAAAGTTTAGAAGTATCTCTACTAACTATCATAGAAACATTAAATCTTAAATCGTCAATATTATCTGCACTACATTTTTTTACATGAGTAAATAATGATGAAACTGCAAAAGATGAAGTGATAAAATAAATAGAAATTATAATATATATTTTATCGTTTAAAAATGATAATAAATACAATACAAACATAAAAATAAAAATTATAATAGAATAAGTTAAAAAACCAAAGAAAATAGTGTGTTTAAATTTTTTATCAAAAAAATCTGTTAATTTGCCTATATAATAAACCGGATGAAAAATCAAATAAGGTTCTCCAAAAAACACATCTATTAAAACAGCATATATTAACGCCATGATAAAATTTCCTCAAAATCAATATGTTCTGAAGCAAATTCTGAAAACTTTTTTATTTGCTCGTACAAAGAGTATTTTTGATATTCTTTATTATTCAATCCTTTAATATTTCTCAAATAATTCAGAAAGAAATTTGTAAATTCATCATTAATAAATAATCCATGAATATAAGTACCTAAAATATTTTTATAATAAAAACCATCTTTACTTTCAGTATTATCATTATCTTTTAAAATGGCAAAAAAATTGTTATCAGATTCAGTTTTACCATGTCTTATTTCGTATCCTTCAATATCAAAAGATCTATTTAAAAACTCAATCTTTCCTTTTTTTATTCCAGTTATTTTATTTTCATCAAAATAAGTTTTCAATGGTATTAAACCTAACCCCTCAATTTCTTCGTTAGTTTCAAAATAATCATAAACTCTCTCTGTCAACATTTGATATCCGCCACATACCCCTAATATAAAACAATTATTTTCATGACATTTTTTTATATATTCTTCAAACCCTTTTTCTTTAAGCCATTTTAAATCATTAATTGTAGATTTTGAACCTGGTATTATAAGAAGATCAGGAATTTTATTATCAGGTTTTTCAATATATTTAACGCCATTTTTCCATGACAAAGGCTCAAAATCTGAAAAATTTGAAATATGAGGAAGTTTTATTATTTTAATATCTAATTCGCCTTCTTCGTAATTCCAGTTTTTCATCGAATCTTCATCAGGAATATTATGTTTTTCGTATGGAACTATACCTATAGTAGGAACATTATATTTGTTAAATAAATATTCAAGACCCTCATCTAACATTGATTTTTTTCCATAATATTTGTTGAATATAAACCCTTTTATCAGTGATTTTTCATGATCATTAAATATTTCCATTGTACCTACAATACTTGCAAATGAGCCACCTCGATTAATATCTGTAACGAGTATAGTATATGCATCAACTGCTTTAGCTACTGCCATATTTGTTATATCGTATTTCATTAAATTTATTTCTGCAGGACTTCCTGCTCCTTCAATAATAACATAATCATTTTCGCTCAAAAGATCTTTCAATATATTAATACCCTCATCAAAAAATTCTTTTTTTCTATCTTTCATATAATCTTTAGGAGAAAATCTTTTATAATATTTTCCTTTAAAAACAACATACGTATTTCCACTATCTGGTTTCAACAAAATAGGATTAAATTTTATTGACGGAAGCTTTTTACAAGCAATTGACTGAATATATTGAGCTACACTCATCTCTCCTCCTTCAATTGCACACATAGAATTTAAAGACATATTTTGCATTTTAAAAGGAGCTACACTAAAACCTTTTTCTGTCAAATAATTACATATTACTGTTGAAATAAGTGTTTTTCCCGCATCAGAAGACGTTCCCACTACCATTATAGGTATTCCCACAAAAGTTCCTCCTTTTGATTCGATTTTAAATATAAATGACTGTAACTTCCAAGTGTTTTATGTTTTAATATACCTTCTAATAATTTTTTTCTAGACGATTCCATTATAATATTGAATGCATTTTTTTCTTCATTATAAATCATATCGCTGTAATGAAATTCATGACCTTTAATATAAAAATCTGAAAAATTAGAATAAATATTTTGATACCCAAAAATATTGTACATCTTTTTTTTCATAAAAGATTCACAATTAAAAAAACCTACCATATTATAATCATTAATTGAGTTACTTAAATACATAAAACCTCCACATTCTGCTATAACAGGTTTTGAAGAAAAACATAATTCCTTTACTGATTTCAACATTTTTTGATTTTGCGATAACTCTTTTAAAAATAATTCGGGATATCCTCCAGTAAAATAATAAAAATCAGCCTCAGGTATAATCTTGTCATGAATCGGCGAAAAGTATATCACATCGATTAATTTTTCTTCGAAATAATATAAATTATCTTCATATAAAAACGAAAAAGCTTCATCTTTTGATATAGCTATTTTTTTTCTATTTTTAAAACTGTCTTTTTTTGAAAAGGATAATTTTTCTCTTTCAATCTCAAAACCTATTTCTTCAACATCCACAAAGTTTTTAATCAACTCTGCTGCGTTTTTTGATACCTCTAAAATTTTATTTTCATGAATATTTAATCCAAGATGTCTACCTTCTATTTTCATATTTTCATCATAAGGAAATCTATAAACATTATTAATTCCCGTTTCATTAATTATATCTTCTTTTTGTAAATCAAACATTTTTTGAGATTTGCTTTTAGTTATAATCACTGCTTTTATCTGAGACTTAGCTGAATTTTGAATCCCCTTTATTATAGAACCAATAGTATGAATAGTAGGATAACTTTCTACAAGCAAAATAACAGGCATTTTTAATTTACTTGCAATATCATCGCATGAAGCCTCCCCTTTTCTAACACCGTCTAATAAACCCATCGCTCCTTCAATAACAACATTATCTGATTTATTTTTCTCACAAATATTATAAAAATGATCTCTTAATTCTTTTTCATTTAAAAAAAATGAATCTAAATTATAACTTTTTTTACCTACAGTTTTTTCATGTAAAATAGGATCTAAAAAATCTGGCCCTGTTTTAAACGAAATAACATTATTTTTTAATAAATAAAGAAGACCCAGGGTAAAAGTAGTTTTACCCGAGCCTGTAAATAATGAAGTTATAAAAAATGATTTTATATTAATCACCCTTATATTCTTTTAAAAAATCTATTAACTGTTTATTAGAATCAAAATTTGAATCTACTTTCATATTTAATATTCTTTCTAAATTTTTTGATACATCTTTACTCGTCATTATTCTATCTGGATTAAAATTATTTTTTTCAGTTATAACTATTTCATTGTAAAAAGCAGTTTCTGCATATAAATGTTCTATTTTTCTATAATTTATATCTTCAAAATCTCCAAACAAATGACCATTTTTCATCATCTCATCTTCAAAATATTCTGGAGTTTTAAATTGAATCTTTAAAAAATCTATTATGATTCTTGAAAAACTCATATTTGTAATTTTTTCATCGTTATACAACTCATAGTTTTTTGTAAAATAATCATTATGAGTTAATTTATACATTTCTACAACTGCATAATAAATTCTTGGTGTAGGTCTTGAAATTATTTTTTCATCTATTATAATAATTTCATCATTTCTAACAGCTTTAATTGCATTAAATCCAGGTGATTTTTTTATAGTTTCTTTATCTATTTTATTCATAGCCCCTTTTTGCGAAATATAATATTCTATTTCTTCGCCTTTATCTATAAGTTGTTCTCTTGAAAATTCAGCTATAGTAGAACCCATACTAATTTGTTCAGCTTCATCTGCCACATTAAATAAACCAGAACGTCTTAAAACAAAATCAGCAATAGAACCTTTATTAGTAGTTCTGAAATTTCTATGTACAGATTCAAAAAATATTTTTGTAAAATCTTGTTCTTTCACAAGCGGTAAACTGTTTATCTTTTTTTCATATTCTTCAATAAGTTCATCAGCTTCATCAATTTTACCAATTAAAATCCCTAATTTTTTCCAATAATCGTAAATATCATCATAATTTTCAGGCTGTAAAGAAACGACCATTATTCCAAACGCTTCAAGCTTTTTTACCAAATCATTATATCTGTTAAAAATCATAGGTCTAATTATTACCAAATCAGGATCTACAAAAATAAATTTTTCTACATCATCTTTATAACTGAAACTTTGAATATTTTTCAACCTTGACGGAAAAGCTTCGCTTTCAGAAACCCCTATCAAAAAGTCATAACCATTTAAATAATAAATATTTTCCGAATGAGCCCCATATAATGAAACAACTCTTTCAAAAGGTTTTTCTACAACAATAAGCCTTCCTGAATCATCCGTAAAAGAAAACGGATAAGCACTTACAATCACCATAAAACTTAAAATCAATAATAATACACTAAACTTTTTCATACCTTTTTTCCTCCTCTTTGGGTAAAATAGAAATTATTTTATTTTCATTATTCTTAAAAATTTCAAAATCCATATTATATAAATTGAATAAAGTTCTTTCATTAACAACTTCATCTAAAATACCATTTGCTATTATTTCTCCTTCTTTTAAAAATATTAATTCATCACAATAATTTAATGCACAGTTGATATCATGAAATATCCCTATAACCGTTTTATTTTTTTCAATTACTTGTTTCTTCATGAATTTTAAAAGTTTATGAGTATAATAAATATCCAAGTTTGATGTAGATTCATCTAATAAAACTAAAGGAGTATCTTGAACGATAGACTTTGCAAAAAACACTCTCTGTTTTTCTCCTCCGCTTAAATCCATTACTGAATTATTGTTTAACAATTTAAAATCAAACATATCATAAACAATATCAACCATCTCATAATCCTTTTCAGAATATGTTTTGAATGTTTTTTTATGAGGATGCCTTCCCATAAGTAAAATTTCTTTTATTGAAAAAGGAAAATCAAGATAAAAATTTTGAGGAACTAAAGAAACGTATTTCGCTATTTCTTTTAAAGAAATAGATTTAATATTTTTTCCTTTAATTAAAACATTACCACTATAATCATTTTTTATTCCACAAATTATATCTGCAAAAGTACTTTTCCCTGCACCATTTGGCCCTAAAATCCCATAAAATGTTTTCTCTTTAAAAGATAAATTAACATCTTTTAAAATAGCTTTTGTGTTGATAGAATAACTAATATTTTTTGCTTCTAATATCATTTTATCCTCCTAAATTTTTTACGCATAACTAAAATAAAAAAAGGAGCTCCGGTCAATGAAGTTAATATTCCAATAGGTATTTCTACAGGTAAAAAAATTCTAATAAAATTATCCGCAAATGATAACAAAATTGCTCCTAAAATTGAAGAATAAAAAATCAATTTTTTATTATCTGAACCCCATATAAACCTACATAAATGAGGAATTATCAATCCTACAAAACCTATTATTCCTGACCTTGAAACTACAATAGCACTCAACAAAGAAGCCAGCATCAACAAAAATACTCTTGTCAAATTAGTGTTAATTCCAAGATTTTTCGCATTTCTATCACCTAATGAAAGAATATTCATTTTATCTGTAAAAAAATAAACTATTATAAAGACGGGTATAAAAACAGAAATAATTAGAAGAAAATCATTCCATGATTTTGCCGAAAAAGAACCCATAAGCCAAAATACTATAATTCCAACTTCTTCAGAAGCAAGATATTTCATAAAACTTAATCCAGCAGAAAAAAATGAACTTACTATTATCCCTGATAATATCAATGAAGTTTTAGTAATGCTTTTATTCATATAAGAAATAGATAAAGTCAATATTAAACTTAATACTGCAAATATAAATGAAAAAATTGAAGTCGTTGCCATACCAAAAAGCTGTAAATTAAAAATTAATGCTAAAGAAGCTCCAAATGATGCTCCTGATGAAACCCCTAAAATATAAGGATCAGCTAAAGGATTTAACAAAACTGCTTGAAATATTAAACCGGCAAGTCCTAAAGATGCCCCAGCAGCTACTGATGTCAATACTCTCGGTATTCTCACTTCAAAAATTACATACCAAAATTTCATGTTTTCGCTTTTTAAAGACTCTCCAAACATTTCAGAAATAATCATATCAATAGTCGTTTTAAAAGGAATCTCTATAAAACCTCTTGATGCATAATAAACAATACTTGTAAAAAGAATCACTAAAAGAATTACATACCATAACTTGCTATTTTTCATTGATTTCCACCTTTTCAAGAATATATTCTTTCAATTTAAAAATTTCTTCAAATCTCTTAAATTTTTTTACTTCATCTTTATAAGATAGAATAATTATTTCTATGTTTTTTTTAGAAAAAAAATTTAATTTTTCTTGAAGTTTTGATTGTTCGCCAGAGTCTTTCAATAAAACACAAGAAATTGCATGTTTCTCTATAACATAATCGAACCATTCAGCATCAAAAATTTTTTCTGGTTTAAAAAAATAATTAATTCCGAAATCAACTTTTTCTATACTTCTACTAACGATAACAAAATCATTTATATCATTAAATTTTGAAACACTTTCTATAAAAATATTTGTTCCTTTAAATCCCATAAGACTTAAAATATTTTTATGTTTTTTTTCAATTATTTTTAACACGATAGAATCGATATCATAAAATTTTTTATCATATTTAGAAGTTTTTCTACAAAATTTTATTACTTTATTTTCAGGAATATCTTTATATAATTTTTTAATATTTTGAGCGAATGGATGCGACATATCTATCAAAAAATCGTATAAATATTTTTTTTCAATCGTTTCACCAACAATTTTTCCTTCTAAAAATTCAATTTTTTTAATTTCGCTTTTTATAATATTTTTATTAAAACTGCTGTATAAATTTTTAAAATGAATATTAAAATCAATATTATTTTCATACATAAAAATCGCAATTTCTTTTGATTCTGAAGTACCCCCAATAATTCCAAATTTCATTTATCATATCCTCTTGGAACAACTATTTTATTATTAATCTTCACAGCATTTTCGTCACAAAAATAAACAACACTCATCATATCAACATTCTTTATCCAGTCATTTGAACAAGAATTTGTAATAATTATTTCCTGATTATCCATAAACCCATTTTTTACAACACAAACAAAAAATTCTTTTCTATATCTTTTAAAAATATTAAATGCTTTTTCTAACTGCCAATCTCTGTTAATACTTTTAGGATTGTAAATTATTGTAGTAACTCCACTTTCTGCAAAGTTATTCAATCTTTTTTCAATAGTTACCCATTCAACTAAAATATCACTCAAACTAATAACTGCAAAATCAAGAGTTAAAGGAGAACCTAAAAGCGATGCCGCTGAATTTGCAATTGTAATTCCAGGAATAATCTTTAATTCTACATCAGAAAACTTTTCAACAAGCTCAAAAGCCAAACAAGCCATACCATAAATTCCAGAATCTCCACTCGAAATCAAAGCAACTTTCAAACCTTTTTCCGCAAGTTCAAAAGCTTTTAATGCTCTTTCTCTCTCTGTTCTCATCGAAGTCGAAATAAATTCGATACCTTCAAAATCATCTTTTATTCTGTCTATATATTTTGAATATCCGACAATATATTCACATTCTTTCAAAATATTTACAGCATTTAAAGTCATTAACTCTTTTCCATTAGGCCCAATACCTACAACATATAATTTTTTATCCATAAAAAACCTCCGGCACTTTTTCAAATATATAATTATTTTTTTCCTTCTTAGAACTATCTATTTTAAAAATTACAAATTTAGAATTATTATTTTTATTTTCAAAAATCTTTTCTCCTTTAAAAGATGCTATAAATGCTGAAGGTTCTGAAACTGCAGATGCCCCTGTAGCTTTCATAACATAAGGATTTTCTTTCAGTTTAAGCTCTTTTGATGCTTCATTTAACTCATCTGCTTTATAAAATTTTGAAATGTAAATATTATTTTCTCTAATAAATTTATGAAAAACATAAGTATTCCATTTTTTTTCAATTGATGATGCAATTTGAATCTTCTCTCTTATAAAAATTGGTACAGACTCTTCATATTCCTTATTCAAAATCTCAAAAGTTATATCTTTGTGAAATCCTAACCCTAAAACATAATTCTTTGAAAATAAAGAATAAACGCCTTCTTCATAATTATCTAAAAAAAGAAAAGGTTTGTCAGAAATTATAAAATTATTCGGCAAATCGAAAGATTTAAAATCTTTGCTCACTGTTATAAAACCTTGATTTAAAATTATTTTATTAATTAATAATACATTTTCTTTTTTCATAAAAAGATTATTATCTCTACAAAACAAATCTACTCCAACTAAATTGTTTACATCGGTAGAAGTTGTAAAAACAAAGTTAGAATTAAATCGTTTCGATATAATCTCTCCAACACGATAACCACCAGCCATATGTGCTCCAATTAAAAGAATCAAATTTTTATATTTCTCATCAAAAACTAAAATTGATGGATCTGTAAATTTATTTTTTA
>CAYZNB010000095.1:0-1911 GCA_964478535.1 uncultured Thermotogaceae bacterium | reverse complement strand
TTATGACCAATTGCTAAATAAGCATCTTCAGGATAATATTTTTTCAAAAGCTCTAAAACTTCATAAGGTTTTGAACCAGATAAATATATTGCACACGATGGTTGCTCTTTAAAAAAACTCTCTATATTTTCTGGTACTTTTGTCCTGCCTTCAAGTCTTGTAATAACTATTGATTGAGCTACTTCTGGCGATGTCAATTGAATTTGTAATTTTGAAGCAAAATAAGAATAAGCACTTATTCCGGGAACAACATCATATTCAACATCAAGTTTTTTTACTATTTCTATTTCTTCATCAATAGCAGAATAAACAGCCGTATCTCCTGAATGTATTCTTGCGATATTTTTCGATTTATATTTTTCAAAAACATCTTCTATCTCTTCTAACGACATTGAAGCACTGTTAAAAAGTCTTCTATGATTTACAATTGATAAAATTTCATCTGAAACTGTAGAACCAGCATATATAACAACATCAGAATTTTTTATAACTTTATATGCTTTTACTGTAAGAAATTCTATGCTTCCAGGACCTGCACCAATAAAACTAATCATTTTTTTCACCTCGTATACAATAAAATACGTGTTCCCCTTTAAACGAAGATTTTTTTCCAATTTTATTTGAAGAAAATTTTGTAAACATATCATATTCAAATTCAAAACAATTTAATTTTAAAATCATGTTTAAACTTTCAATTGTAGTGACAGAAGAAATTAAAATACTCCCTTTTTTCATTTTTTTTCCAATTTTTTCTAAAGAATGTTCATTAATACCTCCACCTAAATGAACAATATCAGGAGAAATATAATTATCAATTTCATCGATAAAATCTTTGTTTATACACTCAATTTCAGGATTTAATTTGGTGTTAGACTTTAACTGCTCAAACCTATTATTTTCTTTTTCAAAAGCATAAATCAAACAATCTCTATTAAAATATGAAGAAATAAACATTGAAGTTGCTCCACTTCCAGCTCCTAAATCCCAAATTATTTCATGTTTATCTTTATTATTTAAACAATTAAGAAGCAAAAAACGACTCCATTTTCTTGAAACCGGAATATCTTTTATAAAAAGTTCTTCATTTTCAGGAAAAGCTTTTAAAAAATTCTTTTCTTTTGGTTTAAGAAGAAGAATCCATCTACCTTTTTCAAAATTTTTAAAATCATCTGAAAAAAATTCATAAATTTTTTCATTTTCAGTTCCCAACTCGAAACCTGCAACTACAAAAACTTTTAAATCCTTTAAAATATTAAACAAAGACTCATAATCTTCTCTATTTTTTACGAAATAAGCGATAGGTTTATCATTATTTAAAGTATTCAAAACATCATTATATGTATTTCTCAAATTTTTAGAATTATGACCGCTAATATAACGAATACTATTCATAGGATATTTTGCTTTTTCACATAAATAATTAATTGAAGAAGGTGAAATTAAAATTTCATAATCTTTTTTATCTATTTTATCCATAATCTTTTTTGCATAAGAAAACATCAATGGATTACCTGAAACAAGCAAAACCGATGTTTCATATTTTTTCATTTCCTCAATTAAACTAACGATATTTTCTTCTTTAAGAGAATTGTAAATATCCATAACATGAAACACTGCTTTAGAATTTAATTTTCTTGCTAAAGATTGTGAAAATTCAAAACCTCCAAAAAAATCTGCATTTTTAATAACTTCAATTTGTTTTTGAGTTAAATTTTCTTCTTTATTAATTTGAGTTCCAATAATATAAATCATTTTTTTCTCCTTTTTATTAAAATTTTAGTTCTATGTAAAATAGTGTGGCTAAAAATAATTAATAGTTAGTTGGTAAGAAAAAACAAATAATGTTTAAATGGAAAAGCTTTTAAAATGTTGAAAAGAGAAATTATACTTTTGACAGTTTTTTATTATAAT
>CAYZNB010000094.1:0-11988 GCA_964478535.1 uncultured Thermotogaceae bacterium | reverse complement strand
CAAAATCTTTACTTTGCACGAAGTGCTCTCAATGGCAAAAAATCTTTTAAAACCCTTTCTAGCAAAAGAAAGTAGCGCGAAAAAATATTACGGCAAAAAAACTATAGATTAATTATAATGTTTTAATTAATTATTTTAGTTATTAAAAGTATAAACGTTATCTTAAAACTCTAATTATGTTCAAAATTCATAGTGGTTGTTACACTATAATAAAATAAAAGGTGTTTTAAAAACTTTATAAAGTTTTTATATATAATTTGATATTTTTAATAAGATGAAGCAATAATATAATTTCTAAGTTTAAATACCAAATTTCAACAACCTCTATAATCTTTTATTGGAGAGAGCTACAAGCGTTAACCGAATAGTTACAATGACGAAAAATGCTTAAAATGGATAAAAAATCGCTGAAAGCATGATTAAATAAGGATTTTTGTTTTTTGATAAAAAAGTAATAAAATTCTTAATTATTATTTGATAATTTGAGAGATATTTGATAATATTTAATGTTATAAAAAATAAGGGGGATAAAATCGTGATAAAGATTGTTGAAAAAGAAAGATATAATGATTTTTCAAAATATATTTACAAAATTAACAAATCATCAGGAGAGATATTTGATAGAAGTATAATTGAAGAGAAAATTTTAGAAGTTACTGAATATAATTTTAATAGTAATTTTGGAGTAAGTGTAGAAATAAAAAATGATAATTATTTTGTTGTATATTTATATTTTGATAAAGATTTTGATAATTCAAATATTTTAAATCATATAGAAAAAATTTTGAAAAATATTATAGAAAATAAAGGCGATAAAGATTTTTATTTGAATTTATACAATCAAAATAAAAAAGTGGCAGAGTATTTAAGAAAATTGGGTTTTAAAAAAGATTCTTCAGGAATTCAATATAAAATAAAATTAGATAAAGAAATTATAGAATATATAATACCTAAAAATATTTATGAAAAAGATTTTGAATTCAATTTTAAAAAAGATTATGCTAAAGTTTTAGATGAAGCATTTAATGATTTGGCGGTATCTTGCGGAGATGAACCGGATTATTACACAAAAAATATTGATAATATGGCTAAATGGTGGAATTCTTTGAAAGATGGGGAAAGATTTAAAGTTTTTTGGGTAGATAATGAAATAGTTGCTTTATATTATTTGGAGAAAGATTATATAAATACTATAGTTGTTAATCCTAAAATTCAAAGAAAGGGTTATGGAAGTGTAGCTTTAAAGGCGGCTTTAAAAAAATTATATGAAAAAGGATATAACGAAGTCTTTTTAAATTGTCTTGATGAAAATAAAATGGCACATTCTTTTTATAAAAAACATGGGTTTGAGGAATATGGAATGTTCAACGAAAACACTTTTAAGGGATAAAAGGGGATAAAATTATGATTATAACATTAGATTTTTTTGATCATTTCGCAATTATTTATGAGTCTTTAGAAGATAAATCTCCTGAAAATATTTTTAAAATGTGGAACGAATTTTATTCAAATAATAAAGAAGAAATAAAAAATTTTTGTCTTTGTGATTATGAGGATGAAGATGTTTTTTTACTTTTTAAAGAACATCTTTATCCTGTATTTAAAAATGAATGGCAAGAATTTTATAAAGCACATAAATCGTTGAAAATTTATGGAGAAGAAATAAAAACGTGGTTTAAAAAAAAGTATGAAATAGATGAAGATATTTATTTTATATATTTTGTAGGTATTGGAAGTGGAGCAGGTGCAATAGGTAAATACAAAAATAAACATGCGATTTATTTTGGAATAGAGCAAATAACTAAATTAAAATGGTTTGAAAAAGAAAAAATGATTTCTTTGATTATTCATGAACTTGGCCATATTTTTCATTTTATAAAAAGAGAAGAAAAAAACTTGAAATACGATTATCCAGATGGAGATTTTATATGGAGATTATATGCAGAGGGTTTTGCTGAAAGGTTTAAACAAAATTATAAAAAATCTGATTGTTATATTGAAAGATTTGGGGGCGAAAGAATCAAATGGTTTGAAAAAAATTTTTCAAAATTATGTGTTTTATATTATGAATATATGATTCAAGGGAAAAAAGAATACGATTTTTATGGAGATTGGTATAATATAGAAGGATACAGCGAGTCAGCTTATTATATGGGAACTAAATTTATAATATTTATTGAAGAAAAATACAATTTAGATTTGACGGAAATAACTTATTTAACAAAAGAAGATATGGAAAAATATTTTTATGAATTTATTAAAGTTAATTCAATTGGTCTTGCACCCGGAGATGTTTTTTTAATTTCTGCATATGATTTTTGGAAAGATTTGTTTGAAGAATCAAAACTTGAAATATTGGAAGAAATGGAATCAGAAATAGTAGATATACAACATATAGGAAGCACATCGGTTGAAAGTTTAAAGGCAAAACCTATTTTAGATATTTTAATAGGGATTGAAAAAGAAAAAAAAGATATTTGTATAAGTAAATTGCAAGATTTGAATTTCGAGTATAAAGGTGAATTTGGTATTGAAGGAAGAGAATATTTTTTAAAAAGAAAAGATGGAAAAACAACTCATCATATACATATGGTTGAATATGATTCTCTTTTATGGAAAAATCATATAAAATTTAGAGATGTATTGATTAATGATAATGTAATGAAAGAAAAATATCAACAGTTAAAAGAAAAATTGTCTTTAGATAAGACTGTAAGCAGAGAAGACTATACTAAGTTAAAATCATCACTAATAAAAGAAATAATGAATAATTAAACGTTACTTAAGAAGGGTAAGAAACTTAATAAAACTAGAAACATTTTAACTTAAAGTTTATAAATGATTGTTATAATGCATTTGATGTTAAATATTATTTATAAATAAAAGGTGATAATAATGGTTAATATAGATACTATTATATTTGATGTTGACGGAACATTGTTTCAAACCGATGTTTATATTTACGGATTGCTGAATGAAATTTTGGCAGAAATGGAATTACCCTCAGTTGAAAAAGAAAAAGTAATAAAAAACATTGGAATACCATCACAAGCATTTTATGAGGAACTTTTTGGGCATTATGGGGAAGAAATGGTTAAAAAGATTAGAGCAAGAAAAAATGAACTTTATTTTGATTGTATAAGAAAAAAAGGTTTATTGTATAAAGGTGTTGTTGAATTATTGGATCAGCTTTGTGAAAAGGGATTTAAGTTAGGGATATGTTCTAATGGAAGATTTGAATATATAGATTTTTTACTTAAAACATTTGATTTAGAAAAATATTTTTGTGTAGTAAAAACATATGAAGAAAATTCAAGCAAAACAAAAATGATAAATGAAATAAAAAATGAATTAAAAGTTGAAGAATTGATTTTTGTCGGTGATAGAATCATAGATTTTAAAGCGGCATCTAACAATGGATGTGTTTCAATAGGAATGACTTATGGATATGGCGGAGAAGAAATTAGTTATGCCGATTATTCAGCAGAAGATGTGGAGCAATTGAATGCTTTAATAGAAAAAATTTGTGGAACATTTGCAAAAGTAATAAAAAGAAAAATAGTTTCAGACGTTTATAAAAAATAATATATATTTATAATTAAAAAAGAAACTTTGATTAAATTCAAAGTTTCTTTTTTTAATTATATTGATGATTTTAAGTTATAATTGCGTTTAATTAAAAAAAATAATATATAAATGACTGTGAACAGAGTTTGAATAAAGTTAATTAATTATATATAATTTAAATGTCCGGACATTTAAAAAGATTCAGGAGATGATTTTATGAAAATTGAAAATATAAAAAAGCAGATTGAAAAAAAGTTTGGTAATAAGATATCTGTAAGTGAAAAAAATGGGGCAGTATTACTTGAAGGAAAATTAAATAAATGGGAAGAAGTTATTTTTTGTGGCAAAATTGCCGCAAAAAGTGAAATGCATAGAGGAGTAATTAATAAAATATCAGTTGAAGGAATTGAAATTCCAAAGCCGATAATGCCAAGAATAGAGGATTCTATATTTGCAAAAGATAATTATGATGTTGTTATTATTGGCGGAGGAATAATTGGTTGTTCTATTGCAAGAGAGCTTTCAAGATGGGATATAAAAATTCTTCTTTTAGATAAAGAGAATGATTTTGCTATGCACACTTCTTCAAGAAATGATGGAATGATTCATCCGGGAATTGCTTCAAAGCCTGGAACTAAAAAGGCTTATTACAATGTTTTAGGGAATAAAATGTATTCTGAAGCTTCAAAAGAATTGGGGTTTGATTTTAAACGGATAGGATCACTTATTATGTATGACGGGTGGTATATGAGATTTTTAAAACCACTTATTGGGCAAAGAGCTAAAAAAAATGGAATTGAAATGGAATATATTAATAAAAACAGAATAAAAGAGTTTGAACCTAATGTTAACAGCGAATGTGTAGGAGCTATTTTTCTTCCATCTACGGGAGTTATTTCTCCATATAAGGCAACTTTTGCATATGCAGAAAATGCTGTTCAAAATGGAGTGAAAATAGGATTAGAAACTTTTGTAAAAGGTATGAGAGTAGAAAACAATGTTATTTCTTCAATTCAAACGAATCGTGGTGAAATTTTTACTAAACTTGTTATAAATGCAGCAGGTGTTTATTCTGATGAGATAGCAGATATGGCAGGAGATCAGTTTTTTACTATACATCCGAGAAAGGGTGAAATAATAATTTTAGATAAGAATACTCACGGACTTGTTAATAGTGTCGTTTCAAAAGCAGATTTTTTATCTAAAAAGAATACAAAAGGTGGAGGGATAGTAAAAACTATAGAAGGTAATCTTTTGCTTGGACCAAGTGCGTATGAACAACCTTTTAAAGAGGACTATTCAACTACTGAATCATCTATTAATTCAGTTTTTGAAAAAGAAAGAAAAATTTTAAATATATCAAAAAATGATATCATAACTTATTTTTCTGGAACACGAGCTTCTACATACAAAGAAGATTTTATAATTGAAAAATCTCAAAAGATAAAAAATCTTGTACACGCAGCTGGGATACAATCTCCCGGAATAGCTTCAGCACCAGCAATTGCTGTTGAAATAGAAAAAATATGCGTAAATATTTTAAAAAGTATGATGGATTTGAAAAGGAATAATAAATTTAATCCGAAAAGAAATGAGCAGAATATATCCGCATTTATTGATGAAAAAGAGAGAAATAGATTAATTCATGAAAATCCTGATTTTGGAAAAATAATATGTAGATGTGAAACTATAAGTGCTGCAGAAGTAAAAAATGCTATTCATTCTGTTATACCTGCATTGACAATAGATGCGGTAAAAAGAAGAACGAGAGTAGGTATGGGAAGATGTCAAGGTGGATTTTGCACGCCGCTTATAACAAAATTAATTCATGAAGAAACAGGGATTTCATATACTGAAATAACTAAAAAAGGATTAGGTTCAAACCTTTTAGTGGCTGAAACGAAAGTTAGTGAGGTAGATAAACATGAAAGAGTATGATGTTGTAATAATAGGTGGAGGGCCTGCCGGAATGGCAGCTGCGATTTCAGCGTATGATAATGAAGGCAAAGTTCTTTTAATAGAAAGAGAAGAAAAAATAGGTGGTATTTTAAAACAGTGTATTCATGATGGATTTGGTCTTGTGAAATTCAACGAACAACTTACGGGGCCTGAATATGCAAACAGATATATTGATGAGATAAAAAAAAGAAAAATTGAAATTTTAACAGAAACATTTGTTTTAAAAATTGATGAAAAAGAAAGTTTTATTATGGAATTTATGAATAGAGAAGGAGTACAGAAAATCACAACAAAAACGATTATTTTTGCAACAGGGTGTAGGGAAAGAACGTCAAAACAAATATTTATTCATGGAGATAGACCTGCAGGTATTTATACAGCTGGTACAGCTCAATATTTCACTAACATATTAGGTTTTTTACCGGGGAAAAATTGTGTAATTTTAGGTAGTGGTGATATAGGATTAATAATGGCGAGAAGGCTTACACTTGAAGGGGCAAAAGTTCAAGGTGTATATGAGATAAAATCTGAACCTTCTGGTTTGACAAGAAATATAAGACAGTGTTTAGATGATTTTGATATACCTTTATATTTATCTCATAAAATAACGAGAGTTTTTGGAAAAGATAGAATTACGGGAGTAGAAATATGTCAGATAGATGAAAATTTTCAACCTATTCCTTCAACTTTAAAAAAAATAGAATGTGATTGTTTAATTTTATCAGTAGGGCTTATACCGGAAAATGAATTAATTCAAGAATTGGGTATAAAAATAAATAAATTTACAAATGGACCTGAAGTAGATAACAATTTCATGAGCACGGAAATATCTGGAATTTTTATTTGTGGAAATGCAGTTCACGTTAATGATTTAGTTGATTATGTTTCAGAAAGTGGTGAAATTGCTGGAAAAAAAGCTGTGGAATTTATAAAAAATGGTGAGAAAACTTTTGAAAAAACATCAGTAGTTTTTGATGAACAGTTTTTATATGTAGTGCCTCAATATTATAATAAAAATACGAAAGAAGATTTATTGTTTTATTTTCGGTCAAAAAATAATTTTAACGATCAAAAAATAAATATTATAATAAATGATTATATCATTTCAAAAAAATATAAAAAATTAAAATCAGCAGAAATGGAACGATTAACATTAAAAAATGATTTTGAAAGTAACTTAAAAAAAATTAATCTGCAAATGGAGTGATTGAAATGAACTTAACTTGCATAGTGTGTCCTAATTCATGTGAGCTTTTTATAGAAAAAAATGGAGATAAATTAAAAGTTTCAGGTCATATGTGTAAAAGAGGAATAGAATTTGCAGAAAATGAAATAAAAGCTCCTAAAAGAGTAGTGTGTACAACTGTAAAGACTAATCTTCAAAATACACCAAGATTACCGGTAAAAACAGATAAAGAAATTCCTAAAGAGAAAATTTTTGATGTTATGAAAGAAGTAAATAAATTAGAAGTCATCAATAAAACGAAAGTTGGGGATATACTTATAAAAAACGTATGTGGAACAGAAGCAAATATTGTGGCTACAGATAATTTTTTATTTTAGGGGGATTTCATGAAAGAAAGGATTTTATCAATTGATTGTGGGACTCAAAGTATAAGAGGAATTATATTCGATGAAAAAGGTCAAATAATTGAATGTGAAAAAATAACTTTTGAACCTTATTTTTCAAAAAAGCCGGGTTGGGCAGAACAAAACCCAGAGGTTTATTGGAATGCTTTATGTGAAGCATCAAAAAAGTTGAAAGCAAAAAATAATGAAGAGTTTAAAAATATAAAAGCAGTTGTTTTAAGTACTTTGAGAGATACTTTAATCAATGTAGATGAAGAAGGCAATGTGTTGAGACCTACAATGACTTGGCTTGATCAAAGAATGGCTAAAAAGCCTGGAAAACTGACAAAATTTGAAAAATTAATTTTTTCATGTGTAGGGATGAAAAAAACGATAAGAATTATTTCTGAGGAATCAAAAGCGTTATGGATAAAAGAAAATCAACCTGAAATTTGGGAGAAAACTTTTAAATATTTACAAGTTTCTGGATATTTAAATTACAAGCTTACAAATAAATTTGTAGATTCTATAGCTTCTCAAATAGGTCATCTTCCTTTTGATTATAAAAGGAAAGAATGGATAAAAAAAGATTCTAATTTTAAATGGAGAATGTTTGGAGTTGAAAGAGAAAAACTTCCTGATTTAGTTGAAGCGGGTACTTTTATAGGAAACATATCAGAATATGCATCAAAAAAAACAGGATTAAGTCAAGATGTTAAAGTGATTGCTGGTGGATCAGATAAAGGATGTGAAACTCTTGCTAATGGTTGTATTGACGTTAAAAGTGTTAGTTTGAGTTTTGGAACTACCGCAACAATTCAAACGACTTCGAAAAAATATATTGAACCAATAAAGTTTATGCCACCTTATCCCGCAGTTATTTCAGAAAGATATAATCCTGAAGTGGAAATATTTAGAGGGTATTGGATGATTAAATGGTTTAAAAAAGAATTTGCAAACAAAGAAATGCAAGAAGCAGCTCAAATGAATGTTTCGGCGGAAAAATTGTTAAATGACAGATTAAATGAAATACCGCCGGGTTCTGAAGGTTTGATTCTTCAGCCATATTGGGGACCTCATGTAAAAACACCGAATGCAAAAGGAGCTATAATAGGATTTGGGGCTTCTCATACAAGAATTCATATTTATAGAGCGATTATTGAAGGAATAAATTTTGGACTTATTGAAGGGTTAAAAGATATTGAAAAAAAGTCTAAAAAGAAAGTAGAAAAGATTATGGTTGCAGGCGGTGGGGCACAATCTGATACAATTTGTCAAATTACTTCTGATATGTTTAATTTGCCTGTACATAGAATACATACTTATGAAGCTTCGGCACTTGGAGCAGCTATAATAGGATTTGTCTCATTAAAAAAATATACTTGTTATGATGAAGCGGTTAAAAATATGGTTCATTATGAAAAGAAATTTGTTCCAAATCAAAAAAATGCAGAAGTTTATAACAAATTATACGAAAAAGTATATAAAAAAATATATCCAAACCTTAAAGGATTATATAATAATTTAAAACATATAGTATAAATGTATAAAAATAAAAGGAGTGAAAAAAATGTCGTACAAAAAGTACAAAGGGTTTGAACCTCAATGGTATGTAGAAGAACCACCTGCAAGAGCATACAGGAGGATAATGAGATGGGGCAAATGGAACGAGTATAAACATCCCAATGAAAAATTATATAATCTTATGAAAAAAACATTTAAAATGACAGATGATGATTTTAAAAAACCTAAAAGACTTGGACTTGAGGAAATTCCAGAATATCATCCAATATCTCTTTCAGACGAACAAGTTTTGAGTTTTGAAAGAATTGTTGGGAAAGATAATATAAGTAAAGATTTATTTCATAGGTTAGGAGTTTCGTATGGAAAAACAATGGTAGATGCTATAAGGCTGAGATTCAAAAAGGTTGAAAATGTGCCTGATTTAGTAATTTATCCAAGAAATAAAGAAGATATAATAAAAATTGTTGATTATTGTAATAAAGAATTGATTCCTATATATATTTTTGGTGGAGGATCTTCTGTAACGAGAGGACTTGAAGCGGTAAAAAACGGAATAACACTTGATATGAGAAAGCATATGAAAAAAGTCGTTAGATTTAGTGAAATAAATCAGACAATAACCGTTGAAGCTGGAATGCAAGGGCCGGAGCTTGAAAAAGCGTTAAATGATGCCCCAACATTGTTTAATGCGAAAAGAAAATATACTTGCGGACATTTTCCACAATCATTTGAATATTCGTCAGTAGGCGGATGGATAGTAACGAGGGGAGCTGGACAAAATTCAACTTATTTTGGCAATATTGCAGATATGGTTATTTCTCAAGTTTATGTAACTCCTGCCGGAGTTATTCAAACAAAAGAATTTCCTGCAGAAGCAACTGGCCCTGATATAGATCAGATAATGATGGGAAGCGAAGGTGCTTTTGGTGTTTTAGTTGAAACAACGTTGAAAGTTTTCAGGTTGATGCCAGAAAATCATCAAAAATTCAGTTTTATATTTAGAAACTGGGAAGATGCCAAAAATGCTGCAAGAGAAATAATGCAAGGACAATTTGGTTACCCATCAGTTTTTAGACTTTCAGATCCTGAAGAAACAGACGTTGCTTTAAAATTGTATGGGGTTGAAGATACAATTATAGATAAAATGCTTAAAATAAGAGGTTTTGAGCCTATGGAAAGATGTCTTATGCTTGGGTTTACAGAAGGTGAGAAGAAATTTGCAAAACTCGTGAAAAGAAATATCAAAAAAATATGTAAAAAATATAACGCTATGTATACAACAGGATATGTTACATCTAGTTGGGAGAAAGGACGATTTAAAGATCCTTATTTAAGAGAAGATTTAGGTGATTTTGGTGTTATGATAGATACTCTTGAATGTTCTGTAAATTGGGAAAATTTAGAAGAGGTTCATACAGGGGTTAGAGAATATTGTCATAGTAGAGAAAATACTATATGTATGACACATATGTCGCATTTTTATCCTCAAGGAGTAAATCTATATTTTATATTCATTGCGAAAATGGAAACGGAAGAAGAGTATGTAGAATATCAAAAAGGTATATTAGATAATATTCAAAAATATGGTGCAAGTATGTCACATCATCATGGAGTAGGCAAAATGACAGCACCATGGATGGAAGCATATTTGGAAAAAAATGAAATGGATTTATACAGAACATTAAAAAAACATTTTGACCCAAACAACATAATGAATCCAGGAGGAACTTTAGGATTAGATTTAGAAGAAACCCTTAAAAGAGATATGTTGAAAAAATAAAATACAGACAAATGTCTGTATTTTATTTTTATGTGGTATAATAATTTTGATTAAAAAGGATGGTGATAAAATTTGGAAATTTTAGAGGGTGGAGTTGAATTACTTTCAAAAATTAAAGAAACGTGGGAATTATTAAATGAACATCATACAGAAAAGTCAATATTTTTTAAAGATAGATTTAGAAGCTTTACATTTGAAAAAAGAAAATTAGCACTTATAGAAAGAACAAAAAAAGGAATTTTATACGTACTTATCGCAAAAAAAGATAATGAAATTATAGGACATTGCGTTTCTTCTATTTTAGCTGATCAAGGTGAAATAGAAACAGTGTTTGTAAAACCAGAATATAGAAAAACAGGGTTAGGAAGAATTTTTATGGAAAAATCAATGAATTGGTTTGAATTGAACAATATTTCTAACATAAATCTTATGATTGCTCATGGAAATGAAGAGGTTGTGCCTTTTTATAAAAAATTTGGATTTTTAGATGCCGGTATAAAATTAAAATATAATAAAAATAAATGAATTAATAAAAATATTTTTGATATAAAATATAATATTCCCCACTTTTTTTAAGTTTTTCAAGGCCTTCATCGACAATATTTTTTAGAGCAAGTCCTATAGAATCTTTTGTAAATAAAATATGGAAATTTGTTGGAGGTAAATCAATTATTTTCTCATATCCTAAAGAGGTATCAAGTAAACAAATATTTTCTATATAACAAAATCCCTGCAAAACTTCAATATTTTCAAGGAAAACATCGAAACGATTTTCATGGAGCATTTTTACTAACAAATCATGGTTTCTTGTTCTGTTATAAATATAATCATTAGATATATTATAAGGCGAGTAATTATAACCTACAATTCCGCCTATTATGTAATTATTCAAATCTTCGCTAATTATAATATTAAGTCCATTAGGGTTATTTTTTTTAGAGTAAAAAAAATAACCCGTTGTTTGATAGATAGAATTAGAAACATAATATTTTTCTGCTCGTTCTTCGGAATAATTAGCACCCAAAATCATTTTGTAGGTTTGACCCATTTCTACTTCAAGTAAAGCTCTTGCCCAAGGTAATAAATCTATTTTATATTCAATACCATGTTCGGAAAAAATCAAATCTATAAGATCAACAGTGAATCCTACGATGTTTTCTGTTTTTTGAGATCCATTTCTCTCATAATATACATAAGGAGGCCATTCGGCAGCATCATCTGCAATATAAATAATGCTTTCATTAAGATCAAAAGCGTTTAAAACTAATGAAAAAAATAATAAAAAAGTAATAAAAAAATTTTTTCTCATAGTATCACTCCTTAATAAAAGAAACGATTTAATTATAATATATTAATTATATAATATTTATGTTAAGAAAATATTGCTAAAATGATTTTTATTACTATTTTGAAATATAATTTTGATTCTATGTATTTTTGTAGGTTTAATACTTTGAATAAAATTATTAGTTGGTCAGTTGGAAAGTTGGTTAGGAAAAACATTTTTACATTTATTGTTTTTTTGATTTTAATGTAGTGTAACAGCCACGCTGAACTATGCACGGTGTTACAGCGCTTATGACAATGTT
>CAYZNB010000093.1:0-12004 GCA_964478535.1 uncultured Thermotogaceae bacterium | reverse complement strand
TAAAATCTACTTTTTTCGAATGAAATTTTAAACTAAATAATTATTTTTGACATAAATTATATTTTTACAAATTTCAATGATTTTTCGAGTTATTTTCAGTTGTTTTCTAACTACCATATCAGGTTGTTACACACTTATCTTTACACACCCCAAACACTTATTGAATTAAGAACTGATAGAGAAATAATAATTGATTCTTCTGTTTTCGGAATGGGAAGAGGTGCAGGAAATTTGAATACAGAGTTATTTATTCAACATTTAAATGAAACAATTAAATCCAATTATTATGTATATCCGTTGCTAAAAATAATAGATGAAGTATTAAATAAAATATATAAAAATAAATATTGGGGTTATTCATTACCGTATTATTTATCTTCAAACTATAACTGTCATCCTAATTACGCAACTCATTTGTCAGACAAAAATACATTAACAATAAATTCTATAAGTGAAATTCTTTCAAAAATAACTATTGAAAAAAAAGGAAATTTTGATCAAAATTATATAGAGGATTTATATTTAGATTATCAAAAGCATTATATAGACGATACTAAGTATATAGAAAAATTAGCTAAAGATTTTTATACAGAAAACGTACTCTTGATAGCCCCGGGTAAATCTATAAAAGATTACATAGCACTAATTAATGATAAAATCAAAGAAAATAATCTAAAAGTAATAAGTATAAATTTTATACCTAAATATTTTAATCCTGAATATATTTTTATTAGTAACGAGAAAAGATTTGAAGAATTAGTAGAATCAGGAAAATATAATCCAAAAGATAAAAAATATATTTTAACTTCAAATGTAAGTAATGAAAAAGATATTGAATATGCAGTTGTTAATTATTTACATTTGCTTAATACTATTCATGATGTAAGTGACAATTCAACTTTGATGTTGTTAAAATTATTAAAAAAATTAAAAGTTAATAAAATATATTTAGCAGGCTTTGATGGTTATTCTATAAATGCAGAAGAAAATTACGCAAATAAAGATATGATTTTGACAACAACAAACGAAAAATTAAATCTTATGAATCAAGGAATTGTTGAATTTTTAAACAAAATCAAAAAAGAACTAAATATTGAATTTATTACTCCAACAAAATATAATAAGTTGCTTGAAGGAAATTATTAATATGATAAAAAACATATTATTTGATTTTGATGGTGTAATATTAGACTCTATGCCTATAAGAGATTATGGATTTAGAGAAATCTTAAAAGGGTTTCCTAAAGAGACAGTAGAAAAACTAATTGAATATCATAGAGAAAATGGTGGATTATCTAGATTTGTAAAAATAAGATATTTTTTCGAGGAAATATTGAAAACGAAAATAACCGAAGAAGAGGTAGAGCAATTCGCATATAATTTTTCAAAAATAATGAAAAAAGAATTAATAAATAAAAAGTATCTTATAAGTGATTCTGTAGACTTTATAAAGAAAAACTATAAAAAATTCAATATTAATATAGTATCTGGTTCAGAAGAAAAAGAACTAAATTATTTATGTGAGAATTTAGGAATTAAAGATTTTTTTATAACAATAAAAGGATCTCCAATTCCTAAAACAGAATTAGTTAAAAATATTATTGAAAAATATAATTACAAAAAAGAAGAAACAATTCTTATAGGAGATTCTATAAATGATTATAATGCTGCAAAAGAAAATGGTATAAAATTTTATGGTTATAACAATAATTCTTTAAAGAAAAAGTCAGAATACTATATAAAATATTTTAGTTCTGTTGAAAATCCTAATAACCTTTAAAAAGAAACATGTATTATAATAGAACTTAACAGGAATAAATAAAAAGATCAAGGTGAGTACAGTGAAATAGGCAAAGATAATAGGAGGGAATAAAATGAAACGAATATATGCTGCAATGACAGGGGATATAATCCATCATGGTCATATAAACATAATTAAAGAAGCAAGAAAATATGGCGAGGTTATTATTGGATTACTAACCGATGAAGCAATAGCAAGCTATAAAAGAGTCCCGTATTTAAAATACGAAGAAAGAAAAACTATTATAGAAAATATCGAAGGTGTATCACAAATAATACCTCAGCAAACATTAGAATATACAGAAAACTTAGAAAAATTAAAACCAGATTATGTAATACATGGAGATGACTGGAAAGAAGGACCTCAAAAATACATAAGAGGAAAAGTAATACAACAACTAAAAAAATGGAATGGTGAATTAATAGAAATACCTTACACAAAAGGAGTATCAGTAAGCGATTTAGATGACGCAATAAAACAAATAGGAACAACACCCGAAATAAGAAGAAAAAAACTAAAAGAACTACTAAAACTTAAACCATATGTAAGAGTAATAGAAGCATCAAATGGTTTAACAGGATTAATCGTAGAAAAAACAAAAATAGTAAAAGAAAATGAGATAAGGGAATACGATGCTATGTGGATAAGCAGTCTTTGTGATTCTACATTAAAAGGAAAACCAGATATAGAATTAGTAGATTTAACCTCAAGATTAAATACAATAAACGAAATAATGGAAGTTACAACAAAACCAATAATATTAGACGGAGATACAGGAGGACTAATTGAACACTTTGTATTCAATATAAAAACATTAGAAAGACTTGGAGTATCTGCAATAATAATAGAAGATAAAATAGGATTAAAGAAAAATTCATTGTTTGGAACCGATGTAGAGCAAAAACAAGATGATCCAAATAACTTTGCTAAAAAAATAAGCGAAGGAAAAAAAGCATTAGTTACAAAAGATTTCATGATAATAGCCCGAATTGAGAGTTTAATACTAAAACAAGGAATAGATGATGCAATAAACAGAGCAAAAATATATATGCAAGCAGGAGCAGATGGAATAATGATACACAGCAAAGAAAAAGAATCGGATGAAGTGTTAGATTTTTGCAAACAATACAAATTATTAGATCAACAAGTACCGTTAGTGGTAGTTCCATCAACATATAATAAAATAACAGAAGATGAATTACACAAAGCTGGAGCAAACATAATAATCTACGCAAATCAACTACTAAGAAGTGCATATCCTGCAATGAAAAAAACAGCTGAAACTATATTAGAAAGTAAAAGAGCGTATGAAGCGGATAAATACTTACTATCAATAAAAGACATACTAACACTAATACCAGGGGGTAAATAAAAAATGATAAAACCCTCACACTTCATACAAACACTAAAAGAAAACAACATAGACTTCTTCACAGGAGTCCCCGATTCGCTACTAAAAGAATTTTGTGCATATACATTAGAAAACATACCAGAAAAACAAAACATAATAGCAGCAAATGAAGGAAATGCAGTTGCGATAGCTGCAGGTTATCATTTAGCAACAAACAAAACAGCAGTAGTATATTTACAAAATTCAGGACAAGGAAACACATTAAACCCATTAATCTCATTAACATCAAAAGAAGTATATTCAATACCCATATTATTAGTAATTGGATGGCGAGGACAACCTGGAATAAAAGATGAACCTCAACACCAAAAACAAGGAGAAATAACAGAACAACTATTAAAAACAATGGGTATAGAATACAAAATATTAAGTAAAGATGTAGAAAAAGCAAAAAAGCAAATAAAAGAATTAGCTGAAAAAAGCCGAAAAGAAAAAACGCCAACGGCACTAATAATAGAAAAAGGAACATTTGAAGAATACAATTTACAAAAACAACAAGAAAAATATCCGTTAAAAAGAGAAGAAACATTAGAATTTATAACAAAAAAACTAAAAAACAATGAAATAATAGTATCTACAACAGGAAAAACTTCAAGAGAGTTATATGAAATAAGAGAAAAAAACAATCAAACACACGAAAAAGATTTTTTAACAGTAGGATCTATGGGACATTCATCAAGCATAGCATTAGGAATAGCACTTCAAAAACCGAATAGACAAGTGATAATAATTGATGGAGATGGGTCTGCGATAATGCATATGGGGGCATTGGCGATAAATGGAAGTACAAACTTAAAAAACTTAAAACATATAATAATAAATAACGGATGTCATGAATCAGTAGGTGGACAACCAACAGTAGGAAACAAAATAAACTTACCAGAAATAGCTAAAGCATGTGGATATAAAACAATATTAAAAGCAGAAAATAAAGAACAATTAGAAAAATTATTAAATATATTAATTCAAAAAGAAGAAACAGTATTTTTAGAAATAAAAGTAAAAAAAGGTTCTAGAAAAGATTTAGGAAGACCAAAAACAACACCAATAGAAAATAAAGAATCATTTATGAAATTTATACAAGAGATGTGAGGTAAAAAAATTGAAAGCAATAATACTAAACTCTGGAATAGGAAAAAGATTAGAAGAACTTACAAAAAATAAACCAAAATGTATGGTCGATTTATACAACAATGAAACAATATTAGAAAGACAAATAAGAATACTAAAAAAATACGGAATAAAAAATTACATAATAACTACAGGACCATTCCAACAACAAATGAAAGATTTATGCAATAAAAAGTTCAAAGAATTAAATATAAAATTTGTACATAATGATAAATATGATTCAACAAATTATATATACTCAATATATTTAGCAAAAAAATCTATAACAAATGAACAAATAATAATGATGCACGGGGATTTAGTGTTTGACGAAAACCTAATAAAAGAAATAACAAAAACTCAAATACAAAACATTGGATTAATAAACAAAAAAGAAAAATTACCTGAAAAGGATTTCAAAGCAAAAATAATAGAAGAAAAAATAATAGAAATAAGTGTAAATTTAAGTTCGCAAAAAAATGTATATACATTTATGCCGTTATATAAATTAGACAAACAAATAACAAATCTATGGTTAGAAGAAATTGAAAAATATATAAACCAAAACAATGTAAACGTATATGCGGAAGAAGCATTAAACCAAATAACAAATGAAATACAACTAAATTATTTTGAATACAGTAATTACTATTGTAAAGAAATAGACGACAAAAAAGATTTAGAAACAGTAAATAAAGAAATAGAAGGAATAGATAAAAATGAATCAAGTTGAATATACAGAACAAAACTCAATAAATAATTTAAAAGATATAATAAAAAAAGAAAATAAATCAAAAATACTTTTAGTAAAAGGAAAAAATTCATATGAAAAAAGTGGATTAAAAAATAAAATAGAAAAATTATTAGAAAACAAACAACTAATTCATTTTAGAGATTATGAACTAAACCCTAAGTTAGAAAATATAATAAACGGAATAAAATTATTTCAAAAAGAAAACCCAGAAATAATTATAGCAGCTGGTGGTGGAAGTGCTATAGATGTTGCTAAATTAATAAAATATTATAATAACATAAATACAGATGACTTAGATAAACTTATCATAAACAAAACTAAAATAAAAACTGAAAACAAAATTCCATTAATAGCAATACCAACAACAGCAGGAACAGGAAGCGAAGCTACACATTTTGCAGTAGTATATGTAAACAATCAAAAATATTCTGTAGCAGATGAATCAATACTTCCGGAATATGTTATATTAGAATCAAAATATACAAAAACTGTTCCAAAAAATATAGCAGCATCAGCAGGAATAGATGCTTTATGTCAAGCAATAGAATCATATTGGAGTGTAAACTCAACAGAAGAATCAAAACAATATGCTAAAAAAGCAATGCGATTAGCTAATGAAAATATAGTAAAAGCAGTAACCCAAAAAGATGATAATTCATTAGAAAAAATGTTATTAGCTTCTAATTATGCAGGAAAAGCAATAAATATATCTAAAACAACAGCACCACATGCATTATCTTATTATATAACTTCTACATATAACATTCCTCATGGACATGCGGTTGGATTAAACCTATTAAGAGTAATGAAAATCAACTATAACGTGAACGAAGAAAATATAAACGATAAAAGAGGAATAGATTATGTAAAAAAAACAATACAAGAAATATTTGAAATACTAAATTGTAAAGATTTGAATGACTTTGAAAAAAGGTTTAATAATATAATGGATACTATAGGTCTTGAAAAAGATATAGCTAATATAACAGATGAAAATTTTGAAAATTTACTCAAAAAAGTTAATTTGGAAAGATTGAAAAATAATCCAGCGATGGTTGTTTAATATGAAAATAATATTTAGAACTAACGGCGGAAAAAATATGGGATTAGGTCATTTATTTAGATGTTTATCTTTGGCAAAAGCTATTAAAACGATAGATAATAAAACAACTATAATTTTCATTTCAAATTTAGAAGTAAAAGAAATAATTGAAGATGAAAATTTTGATTTTGTTTCTTCTGAAGAATTTGATGATAAGGATAAAGAAATAATTAAAAATCTTAAACCAGAAATAATCATATTTGATTCATATTTAGCTAATAATAAATACTTAAACTCGTTAAAGAAAATATCAAAAAAACTAATTATTTTTGATGATAATAATGATATTTATGATTCGAGCATACCAAATATTATTATAAATGGAAATTTACATGCAAAAGAGCTTAATTATTTTAATAGGGAAAAACATTTATTAGGTTCAAAATATTTAGTCATGAAAGAAGCATATTGGAACAATGATAAATTAACAAAAGAAAATGATTCTAATCCCATTACAATTACAACTGGTGGTAGCGATTTTAATAATTTAATGCCTAAATTTATTAAATCGTTAAATGATTTACCTCAAATAAAAAATATAATAATAGGACCATCATATACTCAAGAACAAATTAAACAAATTGAAAATATAACAGATGATAGTTTTAATATTATTTACAAACCAAAATCTTTAAAAATATATATTCAAAACTCAGAAATAATCATGACTGCTGCTGGTTCTACAGTATATGAGGTATTAACATTAAATAAAATTCCTGTAATTTATAGTTTAGCAGAAAACCAAAATCTATTAGCAAGCGAGTTAAAAACCTACGGAATAGTTAATTTGGGTTGGCATGAAGATATAAATTGGATTAATCTTGAAAATATTATAAATAAAGTTTTAAACAATAAGGATAAATATTTGAATCAATTAAAAAATTTAAGTTCTATTTTTGATGGTAAAGGTGCTTTAAGAGTTGCAAATAAAATTTTAGATTTAAAGGAGATTTTATGAAAAAATTAGCCATAATTCCTGCGAGAGGTGGGAGCAAGAGAATAAAAAAGAAAAATATAAAAGATTTTTTAGATAAACCTATTATAAGTTATTCAATTGAAGCTGCACAAAAAAGTAATATTTTTGATGAAATTATGGTTTCAACTGACGATAATGAAATTTCAGAAATTTCTAAAAAATATGGTGCAAAAGTTCCTTTTTTTAGAAGTTTGAAAAATTCTGATGATTATGCTACAATACCTGAAGTTTGTTTAGAGGTCATTTCAGAATATGAAAAACAAGGTCTTTTTTTTGAAGAAGTATGTTGTATTTTACCAACAGCTCCTTTTATTGATTATAACAAAATAATTTTAGCTGAAAAAATATTGTCTGACGGAAATTATGAATGTATTTTTACTATAACTGACTTTAGTTACCCTATTCAAAGGTCTTTAAAAATTGAAAATAATTTTGTAAAAATGAATTGGCCTGAAAATTATACGAAAAGATCTCAAGATTTACAAAAAATGTATCATGATGCAGGACAGTTTTATTTTTTTAAAACAATTAGTTTGTTTGAACAGAAAAAAATTTTCATGAATAAGTCAAACGGCATTATTTTAAGTAATTTAGAAGTTCAAGATATAGATAACGAAGTTGATTGGAAATTAGCCGAATTAAAATATAAATTTTTAAATAATATTATTTAAAATTAAGAAATTATTCGCTTTTATATTAAAAAACATATTTTTTTGAATTTAAGATTAGTTTTATTTTTATGTAGTATAATTAAGATGTTTTCGAAGTAACGTTTTATTTAAATTATTAAAAAAACCAAACTATTAAAAAGGGAGTGTTATTATGAACACTAAAACTGTTTTAACAAATGTTTTATACTTAAATTTTATGGATTATGTCAATTCTCATATGAAACCCGGCGATACAATAACCGTTTTAGATTTTACTAATTCATTGTTCAAAAAAGCAAATTTAAAAGGGGCTTATGTACCTAATATAAATAAGAGCATAGGAATAAAAGTTTCAAAAAAAATAAAGAGCGGCATTATAAAAAACTTAAAGATTTCTTCTGTTAAATCAAATGCCGGATTAAATGTTTATGAAAAAATATGATATTAGCTTAAGATATTCTAAAGATGCAAAATCTTGTTTTTTTACTAATAAATCAGTTAAGGCAGAATCTGATGCGGTCACAATAGAACACGTTAAATAAAAATATTCTTTTGTAAAAGATAATAAAATATTTAAAATAATCAAAATTGATATAAAAAACAGTGGTGATTAATTGTGAAAAGTCAAAAATTCTCTCAGAAAAACTTTATTGATACTTTAACATCGAAAATTTATGATGATAAAAATTCTGAATTAATAAAAAAAACTGCTTATTGTTTTAAAGGTATGAAAAATAATAATAAGATTTATCTTAATGTTCCTAAAATTGACAAAAAAGTCTGCTATGAATTTGGAGATGTTCGTTTCGAAGTTGAAAAAAATGATTTTACAATAATTATTGAATATGAGTCTGAAAAATATAATTTAAATAATCTAATTAAATATTATTTGATAAAACAAAAATTAATGTCTAATAAAAATGATGTTTTTAATATTAACGAAAACGAAGAAATATTAGCCTCTTTAAAAAAAGAAAATTTAATTGATTGTGAAAAACATTTATTAATTTTTTTTATTTGTAGAAAATCAAAAAACGATTATGATTCTTCAAAAGCTTTATTTTTTAATGCTATTGAAACTTATAAAAAAATTGGATTAGAACTAAATATTAAAATTATAGAACGGGTGATAACCTCTCCAAAAGACTTTAAAATTGATGAAATCAGAAACATAATTCAAGATTTTTTTCAAAAAAACACATAAGAAAATGTTTTTTTAGAAGATTTTACTTAATTAACAAAAGAAAATATCGAAAAAGATTAACTTTTAAAGATTTGCTAATAATAAAAAAACATAGTGTTATTTCTAAAAAACGTAAATTAAAAAATATAAAAACTAAACTTGAAAAGTGAGCAATAGTCGGCATTATATTTTCCATAAGGTCATGACCCAGCAAAAGAGCAGAGCCGACATCCACATCAAGAAATAGACAAAATAACATGTGATAAAAATAAAGAAAAAAATTAAAATCTTTTTATATACTTAATGAAGAAGATGAACTATTATTTCGAATTATTGAATTAAACAAACATCCAAAAAAATTCATCATACTGACTATTTAAGAAAAAATAAAATTATATTAAAAAAATATTACCAAAATTAAAATTTTTAAACTTAAATTCAAGCACTTTTGAAATAATAAAAAAGATTTTAGAAGAAATTTCTTAACTATTCATTATATACTTTTAAAATAATTTCAATAATTAAAATATAAGTCTCCCGACTTTTTGAATCATGAGCCAAAAAAACATAAAAGCTATTTCTTGACCTAAGTTTTGGTGTTTCGAAAATATCCTATTATATTTTCAAATTTTTTGACAAATCTAATTTCGCACATGCTAAATTGCGTTAATGTCATATTCGTTTTTAATAAAGACCTTTTGAGTATCATAGATAAGTCAATATATGTTTGAGATACTTTGAATATTACATTTAAAATAAACAGCTTGACGTTAGTGAGTGAACATAGTGTCTAAGAAAAATGAACAATCATTCCGGAAGAATTGAACAAGCGAATCGGAGAAAATGAACAGTAATTTTGAAACAAGGACTATTCTAAATATTTATCGTAAAAATAGTCCTTGTTTTGAAAAACATAAAATATTATTATTTATTATCAATTCCTTTACGTTTTCTCATAGAATCTTTACCTTGGATGATAATCCAATAAGAATCATGAACAATACGATCACAAATAGCATCCGCAATTGTTGGATAATTTATTTTTTTATGCCATCCTTATTATAGTCGTTTAGCTGGTAAATCTGAAGGAGGAAACCACAGCTGAACACAGATGAACACAGATTGATTTCAGAAGAAATTGGCTGTACAAACTCTCTAGGATTACTTATTAATTTTGGTATTACAAAAGTATAAATTAAAAGAATGTTAAATACCAAATAAAATATCTGTGTTCATCTGTGGTTAAAATAGTTTGAAGGATTTTTTATTTTGTTTTTTAAGTAAATATGGTATAATTGTATTAGAAGTTAATTTCAACGGAGATAGGATAGGTGAATCCTTTGAAGAAAAATAATAAAAGTATTATAATTGATTCTAATAACCCTCATGATTTATTTTTTAAAGCTACGTTTGGTGATTTAGAAGTATCTAAAGATTTTCTTAAAAATAATTTACCTGCTAGTATTACAAAATATATGGATTTTGATACCTTAGATAATCATGACGGAACTTTCGTTGACGAAGATTTACAAAAATATTTTTCTGATTTATTATATAAAATTGATATAAATAATAATGAAGCATATATATACATTCTGTATGAACACAAAAGTTATTATACAGAAAAAACAGTTTTACAAATATTGAAATATATTCTGAAAATATGGGAAAAAGCTTATGATTCTAATTCAAAAATATTACCTGTAGTTTTACCAATATTAGTTTATCATGGAAAAAATCAATGGCAAATAGAAAATAATGTAAAATGTCTTATTCCGGATTATGATAAATTACCAAAAGAATTTTTAAAATATATACCTAACTTTGATTTTGAATTATTTGATTTATCTCCTAAGAATAATACTGTAATAAAAGGTCATTTTCTTGCAAAAACTATTGCAGAAGCATTTAAAGCTATAAGAATTAATAACATTGAAGATTTTAAAAACTCTTATTCAAAGATTATAGAATTAATAACTGGTTTAGAAAATATTGATTCAGAAAAAGCTGAATGGCTTTATAGGTTGATAATTTATTATATTTTAAATATAAGAGACGACATAGATGAAAAGAAATTGTTAGAATTTGACAGAGAAAGGGGTGAGATTATTATGAGTACTGCTGAAAAAATTAGACTTGAAGGCAGACTTGAAGGTAGACTTGAAGGTGAAATGAAAAAAGCTGTTGAAACTGCTAAAAAGATGTTAAAAGCAAGATTAAAAATAGAACAGATTGCAGAATTTACTGGTTTATCTATTGCAGAAATTAATGATTTGAAAAAAGAAATGAAATGAGAACCTAGAGGTTATTACAAATTTAAGGGCAGACCTATGTGTCTGCCCTGATGGTATATCAAAAAAACATGAAAAATAAAAAAATTCTATGAAATATTATACTTTTTTATAATAAGTTAATGTTGTTGCTAATGCTGTAACGCCGTGCAAAGTGCAGCGTGGCTGTTACACTACATTAGAACACAAAAGAAGGTTTTTTTTAATAAAATAACTGCCAATGGTTATCCTTATGGCAGTTATTTTGTTTTCAAATGAAATATTTAGTGAATTTATTTTTTATGCCGTTCTTATTAAAGTCGTTTAGCTGGTAAATCTGAAGGTGGAAACCACAGATGAACACAGATGAACACAGATTGATTTCAGAAGAAATTGGTTGTACAAACTCTCTAGGATTACTTATTAATTTTGGTACTACAAAAGTACAAATTATAAGAATGTTAAATAACAAATAAAATATCTGTGTTCATCTGTGTTCATCTGTGTTCATCTGTGGTTAAAATAGGTTGTTGCACTACATTAGAAAACGAATCGAAAATATGATATAATTTTAAAGACTAAGGGATAACGTAGATTTCAATATTGAGGAATCCGCAGAAAATCACCGCTTGAAAATTCAAAATCAAGCAGAGGGAGGAAATAAGATGACAATACTAGTAACAGGAGTAGCGGGATTTATAGGAAGTAATTTCGTTTATTATTATTTGAATAAACATAAAGATAGAA
>CAYZNB010000092.1:0-12051 GCA_964478535.1 uncultured Thermotogaceae bacterium | reverse complement strand
ATAGATAATGATTATGATTATTTTGTTGCATCTTCAAATTTAAAAGATGTTTTTTTACTTTATTTAAGTTATAGAAATAGTTCAGGAGAGATTAAAGAAATAATAGAATTTCAATTACCTTTTTCTTATATTAATTCTATATTTTCAAATTTTAATGAAGAATATGGTGTTTTTTTTCTTTTTGATGGAACAAATTATTTGATTTCTTCAAATAATATTTTTTTTGAAAAATTATCCAAAGATATTAAATATACAACGCCTCTAATAAAAACTGATAATTGGGTAGTTGCATACGCTCCGTATAATTTACCTCACATAAATTTTTCTTCTTTGTATTTTCTTTCAATAACTTGCTTTATATTAGTTATTTTAACTTTGATAACGATTTATTTTTTATATTTAAAAAATGTTGAAAAACCTATAAAGATGACAAGAGAAAAGATTGAAGTATTTTCAAAGAAATATCGTATTAATTTAAAGGCTAAGAATTCTATTGAATTTTTAGATAATGCGTTTTCAACTATGATTACATATTTAGAAAAGAAAAATATTACTTTGAAAAAAGCTTTTGAAAAAAATACTTTATTGAATGACGAACTTGAAGCATCTAATAATCAATTGAAAGCACAAAATGATGGATTAAAAGATTCATTTAAAAAAATTAATGTTCTTTCAGATAAGTTAGAATCTATTGTATTAATTATGTCTAAAAATCTTATAAATACTACAGAAAGCTTCAAAGTATATTTTGATACGCTGTTAAAATATGCTATAGATCTTGTTCCGGAGGCTTCTTACGGAGCTGTATGTTTTTTGAATGAAGATAGGTATTTTGATTTTATTTCTTCTATAGGCCATTCTCTTGAAGAATTAAATAAAACCAAATTAATTAAAAGGTATGAATTAGAAAAAAACAAAGTTTATGAAATTGAGTTTGAAGATTATCCAGAAACTGTAAAAAAGAAACTGAAACCACGTACACTATCTATTAGCAGCACTATTATTGTTGGAATTTATGATGGAGATAAATTAATAGGTAGTTTAGGAATAGATTCAAAACAAAAAATAAAGTTTAGCGAAGAGTCAAAAAAAATTTTAAAAGCACTTTCAAACGTTGCTTCATCTTATATAACTTTTAAAAATTATATTGATTTAAAAGAAAAATTTCAGGAAAGATTTATTAGTTCTATTATTTATATGTTAGAAAAATACGATGCTTATACAAAAGGTCATTCGCAAAATGTCTGTGATTACGCTTTGAAAATTGCTAAAAAATTAAATCTTTCTGAAAAAGAATTTGAAACATTGAAATATTCTGCTTTATTACATGATATTGGAAAAATGTTTATAAGACATTCCATATTAAATAAGCCAGATAAATTAACTAAAGAAGAATACGAAAAAATGAAACAGCATTCTTTTTATGGTTATCAAGTTTTAAGTAGATCTGAAGAATTGATAGATATTGGAAAAATAATTTTACATCATCACGAAAGATATGATGGAAATGGCTATCCGGATAAATTATCAGGAAATCAAATTCCACTTCTTTCAAGAATAATAAGTGTGTGTGATGCGTATGACACAATGGTAAGTAAAAGAATTTATAAAAGAAGTATGACAAAACAACAAGCATTAGAAGAGTTATTAAATAATTCTGGGACACAATTTGACCCAGAAATAGTGGAAATATTTGTAGGTAAAGTTATCGGAAAAGCTCTGCTACTTTAATTTGAGATTAGTAGAAGTTGAGGAGGTCGAATAGATATAGGATATCAATCAAAAAAATCAATTAATTTGTATAAATAAATAGATTCGAAATGATTTTAGAAATTAGATATAAATAAATTAATAAAAGAAATGAGCAGCGGAATAAAACAACAATCTGGATCTTCTCAAAAAATAAGCGCTAATAGCAAAGAATTAAACAGATTAGCAAATAGTTTAGTTGAATTAGTAACTAAATTTAAACTGTAAATAGGTTACGTTGGCAATTTATTTAGGAGGAAAAAACAAATGAAATCTGTTAAATGGAAATTAATAATACCAATACTGATATTATTAACAACGGCATTTTTTACTTTAACATTAGTAAGTATAAGAGTATCTAGAGATGCGATTGAAAAAGAAGCTTATGAAAAATTAGAAATTTTATCTGAATCTTTTCAAAAAATAAATAGAGAATTTACTTTTTATGAATCTTTGATAAATCAGCTTAGAATTCAAACTAAATATGAATACTTAAATTCTGAAGATTTTTATGTTGAAATGAATCATTTATTAAATTTTACATTATCAAATTATGATGATTTGTATAATCTTTATTTTTATTATAATTTAGAATATTGGAATTTTGCAAATAATATTTTTTATAGAAAAGTTAACGAGACTTCAGAAAGACAAGCGGTTTTAGATAAAGATTATTATGATATATCTGATCCAGGAACAGAATGGTATTTTGAGCCTATAATCTCAAGACAACCTTATTGGTCAGCTCCTTATGAATGGGATGGAGCTATGATTTCTTCTTTTATATTACCAGTTATAGTAGATAACATAGTAATTGGAATTATAGGGACTGATATTTTAGTTACAGATCTAATGAAAGAATTGATAAGTTATGAATTATATGAAACGGGTACAGCTTTTATAATTGATAAAAATTGTAAGATTATTGTACATGAAACAATAGAACCTGGCACTTTATTAACTTCTTTAGGACTAAAAGAAGTTTCTGATAAAATAAAAAATTCAAATATATATGAATCAGGTATAGCTTTTTATGAATTATCAGGAGAAAAAAGAGTAGCAGGTTTTTATAAAATGTTTAACGGGTGGACAATAGGTGTTATGGCACCAGAGAGTGAAATACTTAATCGAGTAGATACACTTCAAAATATAATAATAATAGTGTCGATAATCTCTGTTGTAATAGTTATTGTAATAGTTTTTATCATTATAATTAAAGGTATATCAACCCCATTAAAAGAATTATCTTTCGTAATTCAAGAAATATCAAATTATGATTTGAGTTATGATGAAACTCGTGAGGATTTAAGTTCATTTAAAAAAATGCTTATAAGAAAAGATGAAATAGGTAATATAAGTAAATCAATATTAATCTTAAACAACAGTCTTGTTTCGATAGTAAAAAGTATAAAAGAAAGTTCAGAAAGTATAAATAATGCATCAAACGATTTAGCTGCCATAGCAGAAGAATCAAGTGCAACCGGCGAAGAATTATCTTCAGGCTCTGAATCAATAACAAAAAATGTAGAAGATTCTAATATTTCAATAGAAAATACTACATCAGGAATACAAGAAGTCTCAGCATCAGCACAAAGTATTGCAAAACTAGCTCAAGATTTAAATGAAAATGCTACGGAAGCATTTAACGCATCTAATCAAGGAGTTAAAGGAATTAAAGAAATAGTTAATGCTGCTATAGAAGCTACAAAACAATCAAAAGATACATCTAAAGTTGTAAAAATAGTTGAAGAAAAATCTCAAAACATCGGAGAAATAGTAGCAAAGATAGACACAATAGCTGAGCAAACAAACTTATTAGCATTAAATGCTGCTATAGAAGCTGCAAGAGCAGGAGAAGCGGGAAGAGGTTTTGCAGTAGTAGCAGATGAGATAAGAAAACTAGCAGAACAAAGTTCAAAAACAACATCAGAAATAGAAAACATATTAAAAGAAATAAAAGAAGGGGTAGCCAAAGCAGATAAAGCGACAGATAAAACAGCTGAAATAGTAGAAACAGTATCAAAAAAAGCAAATCAAGTAGAAACAGAATTTGAAAGTATAATAAATAAAATAGATAAAATGAATTCAATGATAGAAAATCTAACAGCTACGAGTGAAGAACAGTCAGCAAGCACAGAAGAAATAACAAGTTCTATGGATACATCAGCAAAGTCAATGAATGAAATAACAGAACAGATAATAGAAATGAGTAAAGGAATAAAACAACAATCAGATTCAGTACAACAGATAAGTGCTAATAGCGAAGAATTAAATGCTTTAGCGGATACTCTTGTTGAACTAGTTAGTAAATTTAAATTATAATGTATCTCTATTCAAAATACATCTTATTTTTTGTGTCTATAATAGATAAATTTGGAATGAGATAGGAATTAATAACAGAACAAGTAGAACATTAATTTTTTTCGATTCATGCAAAAAGTCTCCTTCGATAAAAATAATTAATTTTATCTTAGGAGACTCCCCCTAAAAAAATACAGATAAAAAAAGCGATCGAAAAGATCGCTTTTTTTTTAGGCATTTTCATATTTTAATTTTTTCAATTTGATAATTATTAAAAATAATGAAATTACGATAATTAAAACTAAAAAAATCACACTAAAAAAGTCAACAGTTTCTCCGCTTAGTAATTTCATACCATGAGTTGCAGGAAAAATCAACCCTATATATCTTAAAAAGCTTGGAAGCATTTCTGCCGGAAACATTATTCCAGATAACATCATTGACGGTAAAAATACTAATTGCGAATACATAGTTAATTTTGATACAGATTTTGAGTAAAGACCTAAAATTATTCCTAGACATAATGTTGCGACTAAAAATAATGCGTATGATGAAAAATACATCAATATATTTAAAGGTTTTTCGGCTTCAAAAAATATCGGAGCAGTTACAAAAATTATTAGACACACAAATAAAAGATTTACAAAACTTGAAACAAATGAAGTTAAAGGTATAACCCATAATGGAATATTAGACGATTTGAATGATTTTTTTATGTCTACTTTAAAATATTCAATTATAGTTCCTGGAGTCCCTACCAATGACCCCATAGTCACTGCAAAAATACTCATCGAAGCTATTAATGTTTCTTTTGTTTCTGGCATTATAGAAGTAAAAACAATACTCATAAATGTGTAAAATATAAGCGGAACAATATAAAATGTAATTAGTATTTCTTTATTCCTAAAATCTAGTTTTAATTTTAAATAAAGTGTATATAAGAATTTTTTCATTAATCTTGTGCCTCCTTAGTAATTTCTATAAATCTTTGCTCAAGCGAAGGTTGTTCTAAATATATATCAAGAAGTTGTGCATCATTACTTTTTATATAGTTAATTATTTCATGTATTGTTTCAAGAATTTTTTCTGTTTTAATTTTATAATACCCATTTTTATCTATTTCAAAATTAAAAAAATCAAAATCAATTTTTTTATCTGTTTTCAATAAAATCGAACATTCGTTTTTCGTTTTAAGTGCTATTTCTTTAGGTGTTCCAAACGTTTTTATATTTCCTTTTACCATTATTCCAACTCTATCACATAAACTTTCAACTTCCGCCATATCGTGTGATGCTAATATTATAGTAACCCCCATTTTTTTAAGTTTTTTAATTTCTTCATGAAGAGTAACTCTGCCTTCAACATCAAGACCTGCAGTAGGTTCATCAAGAAAAAGGATTTTAGGGTTATGCGCAAGTGCCAATGCGAGATGAAGCCTTCTTTTTTGGCCAGTAGACATAGATTTATAATATTTATTGTACATATTTTTAAATCCAAATGTATCGAGTAAATCATTTCTAAAATCAACTCCTCTCCATGTGCAAAATAGTTTCATAGCTTCTTTTGCTGTTATTAAATCCGGAAGTGATGAAGATTGAAGTTGAATTCCTGTAATGCCTTTTTTTAAAGCATCTTCTGGGGATAAACCCATAACAGAAATACTTCCACCATCATACTCTCTCAAAGATTCTATACATTCAAGTGTAGTAGTTTTTCCCGCTCCATTAGCTCCTAAAAGACCAAAAATTTCGTTTTCATAAACTGCAAAATTTGTTTCGTTTAAAGCTTTGTTGGTTCCATAAAATTTTTTTAGATTTTTTACATCAATTAAACTATTCATCTTTTCCTCCCATATCAGGTATTTGAATACCATTTTTTTGAAAATATGCTGAAAGTGCGTTAGAAATAAATTTTTCAATTTTACTGAACAATATAACAAAATCTGAATTATCAATATTATTTTTGTCGTCCCACATTTTTATTAAATTTTCGAGCATGGAAGGATCGCCGTCAGTAAAAAGCATTATCATATCCCACCATTCATTTGCGAGATTAATACCTTCGTCACTATCTGGTAAAATATTATTTTCTTGATAATCAAAAGCTTTTTCACATAAAAGTGTCATTTTTTGCATAAACTCTTCAGAGCTTTTTTCATCAAATCTTGAAATAATATTATTAAACATTTCTTTATCAAAATACTTAACTATCCAATAATTTTTATCATTTTCTCTCAGTAAAGATAAAATATTTGAAAATATTTCCCAATCTACTTTACCTAAAACGTTCATCTCTTTTCGGAATTTTTTAATAACGTTTAAAGTTTCGTCCATTTTTTTCATCTGCTCTTCTAAAATTTTCTCTTGCGTTTCAAGAAGAGCATCTGCTTCTTCTACAGTTTCAGCGGGAATCAATTTATCTTTAATATCTTCTAAAGAAAAACCAAGTTGTTTTAAATTAATTATTTGATGAAGTATAACTTGATCTTTCATAGAATATAGCCTTCTACCCCCTTCGGTAAATCCTGATGGTTTTAACAAATCAATTTGATCATAATATTGAAGCGTTCTTGTAGAAACATTCATTTTTTTAGCCAATTCACCAACAGTTAAAAATTTTGTTTTTTTCATATTTATCACCTCAAACATATAATATCACGTGACGTTACGTGATAAACAAGCGTTTGTTGTAAACGTTATGTAATTTTTATTTTAATTTTATTTTTCTAAAAACATAATTTGCAAAAAACATTTTAACCAAACAGTTACTTTAAATATATTTTTAATTAAACAAAAAGTTGTACTATCTTTATATATAACGGTTTGGTTAACTGAAAAACGTGTAGTTGTTTTAGTTAAAAAGTTAATCAGATTGTGAAAAATTTCTTTAAAATTCACGAATTCATTTTGGAGGTGTTTTTATGGCAAAGTATGAAGTAACAAAATCTTTGGATGTTATGGGTGAAGTTTGTCCTGTACCTGATGTAGAAACAAAGAGAGCTTTGAAAAAAATGAAAGCGGGAGAAATCCTTGAAGTTTTAGTAGATTATTCTATGTCAAAAGAAAGAATTCCAGAAACGGTTCAGAAGATGGGTCATGAGGTTTTAGAAGTTGAAGAAGTTGGAACTTCCGAATGGAAAATATATATTAAAGTAAAATAATAATATTCTACAATATGGGGGTAATTTTATGGTATGGACAGGCTTGTTAATTGGTTTAATTTTTGGAGCATTACTTCAAAGGGGTAGAGTTTGCTTTAATTCTGCATTTAGAGATGTAAAATTGATAAAAGATAATTATGTTTTTAAAATTGGTATTTTAACCGTGGCTCTTTCTATGATTTTTTTTCATTTTGCTGCGCAATTTGGTTGGATAAGAATGAGTCCACCAACTTTTAACTGGATTTCAACTATTCTTGGTGCGTTCGTTTTTGGTATGGGTATGGTTTTAGCAGGCGGGTGTGCTTCGGGAGTTACTTATAGAATTGGAGAAGGTTTAACTACAGCATGGATGGCTGCATTTGCTTATGGTTTAACAGCTTTTGCTGCACAAAGAGGTGCTTTAAGTTTTATTCGTAACGGGTTGTCTTCATTCAATGTAACGGTTGCTAATGAAAACGAAATGTATACTGCCGTTACTGGACCAACGCTTTCTTCATTATTAGGGATTAGCCCTTGGATTCCTGCTTTAATAGTTGCCGCTCTTTTGTTATGGTATGTTTTCGGGACAAAAACAACACCTAGAAAATCTACTATGGATTGGAGATTGTTATCTGTATTACTAGCTATTGTTGCTGTAGTTGCTTATATATTATCGTTTGCAGCTGGTAGAAATTATGGTTTAGGTATAACGGGTTCTTGGGTTGCCTTGTGGAACAGCTTTTTAACAGGGGCAAAATTAAATTGGGCTTCTTTGCTTATAATAGGTATTATTGTAGGAGCTACTATAACTGCTGTTGTTAATAAAGAATTTAAATTAAGAATGCCTAAACAACCTTCTACTTATGCAAAAGTTCTTTTGGGCGGTTTCTTAATGGGTTTAGGAGCTACTCTTGCCGGTGGTTGTAATATAGGGCATTTCCTTACCGGATTACCTATGTTAGGTATTTCATCTATACTTGCTTCTGTTTTCTTCATTTTAGGAAACTGGGCAATGACATGGTTCTTGTACGAAAGAGAATGATCAGGAGGTTTTTTTATGAAAATAACAATTCAAGTGATGGCTCAACCTTACACTTATCAGGATCTTGACTCTGCGATAAAAATTGCTGAAAAAGCTTTAGATAAAGGTCATGAAGTAGGTATTTTTTTATTTTGTGATTCTGTTCTTGCAATTAATAATCTTATAAAACCTATAAGAATGGATAGAAATATTCCTAAAATACTTGAACAGATGATTGAAGAAAAAGGTTTAAAAGTTGATATTTGTGGAATTTGTATGGATTATAGAGGAATAAATAAAGATATGATAATTAAAGGAGCTAATACAAGCGGATTACCAGAGCTTGCAGAATTGGTTTATAATTCAGACAGATTCATTAGCTTTATGGCGTGAGGTGAAATTAAATGGATAAAAAAGTTTTATTTGTTGTTTATCAGGCACCCGTTGGTTCTATTTGGACTAACGAAGTTTATAGAACTGCTTTTGGAATGTATGGTGAAGATATTGAACCAGCTGTTCTTGTTATGGATGAAGCATCTATTGGTTTATCAAGCAACACTAAACCTGAAAGCTTGAACCTTCTTCCTATTAGTATGGTTCACAGATTTATTAAAAAGTATGAAACAGAAGTTTTTGGTGTGGAAGAACATTTGAAAAAATATAATGTGAAAAATATTGATGAAAACTTTAATGCTAAAATTATTAAAGAAGATGAATTATCAGATTTTTTCCATTCATATGATTATGTTATTTATATGTGAGGTGTTTCTAAATGGCACTTATATTAGTTAAGTACGGAATTGATAATCCGGCAGAAAAAATTAAATTAAAAACTTCAAAAGATGAAGATAGTATCGTTTTAATACAAAATGGAGTTTTTTGGGCTTTATCCGATGAAATTAATAATGTAAAAGGTACTTTGTTTGCTGTTAAAGAAGATTTTATAGCAAGAGGTTATGATGAATCAGAGTGCAAAGTTAAATTGATTAATTATTCAGAATTTGTGGAAGTAATTGAAAAAGAAGAAAAATTTATAGGTTAAATAACTTGGAAGGAGTTAAATCTCCTTCCTTTTTGTTAAAAAGGATTTACATAAAATTTGTTTTCATATTACGGAAAACATTTTATGTTATGATAAAATTATAAGAAAAAACTTTTAATTTTATATTGGCTGGAGGAAGTTAGTGAAAAATTTTAACGGAAAAGTTGAAACGATGAATTTACCTATGTTGTTTAAAACTTTATCTAATCAATCAAGATTGGAAATATTGATTTTATTAAAAGATAACTGTTCAACAGCAACAGAAATTTCAAAAATGTTGAACATGGACATTTCTTCTGTTTATAGAAATTTAAAAAATCTTCAAAACAAGTCTTTAATAGTTTCTTTCACGCAAAAAGGTGTAGAAAGATATGATTTGGCTTCAAGTCATGTGTATAATTTGATAGAAGCCGCAATTAAAGTTTTAACTTCTATTAAGCAGACTAAATTGGTTCAACCTGAAGTATTTAAAATTTTCAGTAAAGATATAGATGCTTTGAGTGACATTGTAGCAGATAAAGTTTTAGATGTTAGAGGTGAGATGTGTCCTGTTCCTGATGTTGAAACTTGCAGACAACTTAATAAAATGAATTCGGGAGAAATTTTACTGCTGTTAATTGACTATCCTCTTTCAAAAGAAAGACTTCCAAAAATTTTGGAAAATGAAGGGCATGAGCTTTTAGCTATTTCAGAAGATAAATTAGGAGATATAAAATTATATATTAAAAGGAGGTAGGTTTTTTTTATGTATAATACAGTTGTTATTGGTGGTGGACCTGGTGGATATGTTGCAGCAATAAGATTGGCTCAATTAGGGAAAAAAGTTGCTGTAGTTGAAAAAGATAATGTTGGCGGAACTTGTACAAACTGGGGTTGTATTCCTACAAAAGCTATGTTGACTGCGGCTCATTTATATACTGATATAATTGAAAAGTCTAAAAAAATGGGTATAATAGTTGAAAAAGCAGATTATGATATTGCAGGTATTATGAAACATACAAATAAATCTATAACAATGTCAAGAAAAGGTATAGAATTTTTATTCAAAAAAAATAAAATAGATTTATTTAAAGCCGAAGCTGAAATTATTGATAAAACTCATGTAAAAGCTGGAGATGATATTTTAGAAACAGAAAATATTATTTTAGCACACGGTTCACAACCTTTAATGTTTCCTCCATTTAATAGTATTGAAGGCATTTGGACAAGTGATGATGTTTTCAAAATGTCTGAAGTACCTGAATCTATTTTGATAATTGGTGGCGGAGTTATAGGGTTAGAATTTTCAACATTCTTTGCAAGTTTAGGTAAAAAAGTGTATTTGGTTGAATTATTTGAACATATTCTTCCTTATGAAGATGAAGATGTTGCTGCTGAAGTTAGAAAAGTGTTGAAGAAAAAAGGTGTTGAAATTTTAGAAAAACATAAAGTTTCTGAAGTTATAAAAAATGGAGATACTTTCATTTCTAAACTACAGTGTGATGAAGAGATTAAAGAAATTGAAACTCAAAAGGTTTTACTTGCTGTTGGTAGAAAACCTGTTATTACTGAAGATATTAAAAAACTTGGTGTTGAAATAGAAAAAGGTGTTAAAACTGATAAAAAAATGAAAACGAATATAGATAATATTTATGCAGTTGGAGATATAAGAGCTCAAATAATGCTTGCGCATGTAGCTAGTTTTGAAGGCATTGTTGCTGCTCATAATATTGCTGGGGAAGAAAAAGAAATGGATTATTCTGCAGTTCCTTCTATAATTTTTTCCACTCCAGAAATTGCTTCAACAGGTGTTAGAGAAAAAGATGTAAATCCTGAAGAGGTTATCATTTCAAAATTTCCTGTTTCTGCAAATGGAAGAGCAAGAACTATGGAAGAAAAAGATGGCTTCGTTAAAGTAATTGCAGAAAAAGATACAGGTAAAATTATAGGTTTCTCAATCGTTTCTCCAAGTGCTACTGATATGATTATGGAAGGTGTTATTGCAGTAAAATATGGTTTAACTGTCGAACAATTAGCTGATTCTATTCATCCTCATCCGACTTTAACAGAAACTATTTTAGGAGCAATTGAAGGAGCAGAAGGTTTAGCTATTCATATATAAAAACGGGAGAATTTCTCCCGTTTTTTTATTGGCTTTTTATTCAAAACAAAGTTATAAAACCGGATAGTAATTTTTTAAAACAAGATAAAAATGTTATAATTATGTTGAATGAAATGAAAAAATTGGAATAATGAAAACCAATCCACACCGTCAACCTTTGCTTGGAAATAAAGAAAATTTAAAGAAAAAACCATAAAAGGTTTTATGTAGTGTAACAGCCACGCTGAACTTTGCACGGCGTTACAGCACATATGACAATGTAGATATTTTATAGATGGTGTTAGGAAAAACATTAAAACGAAATGCTTATAATAATGAAGTAGTAAATAATGATAAAATAAACGCTCACAAGAGTTCAAATTTTCTAAAAAACAGATTTCGCTCTGAGAAAAAATGCTAAAAATAGCAAACTCGCTACGCTCAGACATGCTATTTTCTAAACGCATTTTATCATCCGCTCAATTGTTTTTTGACGAAAATTCTCAATTGTTCGCTACTTTATTTCATAATTATTTACTGTCAAAACATTATTAAAAAAGACTTTGAATTAATTCCCCTCATTGAGGGGTGGCAATCGAAGATTGACGGGGTGGACAGGTTTTAAAGAATTTGAACGAAAAAAGGCTAAGATAAAAATGTGCTAAATTTAAAGAAAAAGCCATAAAAGGTTTTATGTAGTGTAACAGCCACGCGTTTTG
>CAYZNB010000091.1:0-12124 GCA_964478535.1 uncultured Thermotogaceae bacterium | reverse complement strand
ACAAGAGCGAAATTTGTTTTTTAGAAAATTTGATCTTGTGAGCGATTTATTTTATACAATGTTTACCACTTCATTATTATAAGCATTTAGTTTTAATGCATTTCCTTACCAACTAATAATTTTATACAATGTTTACCACTTCATTATTATAAGCATTTACAAAAACCTGTCCACCCCGTCAATCTTCGATTGCCACCCCTCAAGAGGGGAATTAAGTGCAAATGCTTGTTTTAACGTTATTCCCAATCAACTATAAAAATACCGATGTTGTCATATGTGCTGTAACGCCGTGCAGAAAACGCGTGGCTGTTACACTACATTAAAATCAAAAAACGGTTATTATTAAAATTTTTACGGGGCACTTGACAAAAGTAAAAGTATTAAATCTACAAAAAATTACAGAGAATCTTTTATTATTTAACGACTCAAAATTGTTCGTCTAACAAACTATTAGAAATAAAACAACCACCTTTAAAATTATGTCATATTTTTAGATTAATAGCATTTTTTAGCTTATATAAGATTTTATAAAGCATTATTACAATAATGCTACTAAATATAAAAAAAAAAGATTTGATTTTAAAAAGATAATGTGATAAAATACATATTGAATATGTCATTGTCCGTTGTAACTAAAGTAACAAAAAGTCTGGTATTAAGCTCACAAATATTTTAAAATCCATAAAAAGCCTTTAAGTATTTAAAGGTAAACACAGGGGGGAAATAAAAGTGGCGAGCAAAAAACTTTTCTTGGTTCTTCTTGTCAGTGTATTTTTAGTAGCATTTGTTATGGCAGAGGTAAAAGGACCTATAGTTGACAAAGTTTATATTAACGTAAGAACAAACGAAGAAATAGCGTTGAGAGACGTTGCAGAAGGAAACACAGATTTTTTCTGGTGGGGCGTTACAGGAGCACAAATTAATCAATTGGATAGAAGAGACAGAGACAGATTAGAAATTTATGCTGTACCTGATTCTTCATGGTCTTTATTTATTAACCCATATCCAGCAGAAGCTCCATATATAGCAGTTAGAGATGGATCAGAAGTTTTCAATCCTATGGCTATGCAACCAGTAAGATATGCTGTTAACTATTTAATGGACAGACAGTTTATCGTTGATGAAATTTATGGTGGTGCCGGAGATCCTATGTTCACTATGACTCCAAAAGGACAACCAGGAACAGACGGATATAACTTAATTCCTGCACAACTTGGTTTAACAGATACAGGAAACGAACAGTACGGATTACAGTTAATCGATGAAGCTATGAATGAAGCAGCAGGGTTAGATGAATTAGCTGGAAGATTAGTAAAAGGTGACAGATGGTGGATGTTCGATGGACAACCTGTATCTATCAACTTTGTTATAAGAGTTGACGACCCTAACAGAACAAGAATAGGGGAATATGTATCAAGACAGATTCAAAAATCTGGTATACAAGTTAACCAGCTTCTTTACGATAGATTCAGATCAAGTGACACAGTATACAGCGGAAACGCAGGTAATTACGAATGGACAATTTACACAGAAGGTTGGGGCGCAGGTGCTACAAGAAGATTCTGGGAACATATAGTTGGTCAGATGTACAGCTTGTGGTATGCAGGATATCAACCAGGCGGATTTTACGCAGGTGGATGGGCATATTCAAATCCTGAAATTGAAGATTTAACAAGAAGGGCAAACACTGCACAATTTTCAACCGAAGAAGAATATTACGAACTTGCTTACAAAGGAACAGAATTAGGTATTCAAGAATCAACAAGAATTTATGTTGCAAGTACAATGGCTTATTATGTAGCAAATAAAGCAAGATTTAACGACAGATTTGTTTACGGATTAGGAGACGGACCTAATAAATATTCATTAATTACAGCAGATACAAAAGATAAAACTTTAAGAGTAACACAGTATTCGGCAACTGGAGCACTTTTCATGGGTGCGGCAGATCCTGTTGGAACAGACGCATTTAATGATACATATCTTATAAATGCAACTTATCCTGCAATGGATTACGCTATGCTAGAACATCCAGCAACAGCTGTTAATATACCTGTAAGAGTAGTTCCTGATTATGACACTTTTGTTACAGGAGAACCAGATCAAATAGTTGTTCCTACAACAGCAGTTTATTATGATCCAATGACAGATTCTTGGAAAAATGTTGAAGCTGGAACAATGTCTCAAACAAAAACAACATACGATTATTTATTTGGAAACTATCATTCTGGAAATCCAATGACATTAGTAGATGTTCTTTATTCATTGGCATTTACAAGACAAATGATGACACAAACAAGTGAAGATGATTTATTCTACAATGCTTCATATGAATCACAACACAGACCTTCAGCTGACTTAAAAGTAGCTTGGGATATTGATTGGGAAAACAACAGAATTACAACATATTACAACTATAACTTCATTCCAAGTATGGAAAGAACAGCAGCTAATGGCGCTCCATATATTGGTGTAAGTCATAGAATGGTTTATATTGATTGGACAATTATAGAAGCAATAAACTTAATCAACATGGAAGGTGCGGCTTCTGGAATAAAATACAGTTTATCTCCAGGGCCAGATGTATCTACATACGATATTTTCAGACCAAGTTGTGTTGCTGATATAAGAGCAAAATTAAACGATATGATAAATAGAAAACACGTTCCATCATCAGTAAAAGAATGGTTAACAGCTGATCAAGCAGTAGCAGCTTATAAAAATGCTCTTGCTTTTGTTAATAAACATAATCATGCGTTAATCGGAAATGGACCATTCCTTATTGAAAGATACGATTCAGTTACTAATTTTATGGAATACAGTGCATTCAGAGATCCATCATATCCATTTACTTCAGATTACTGGAAAGATTATTTTGTTGTAGAAATTCTTGAAGTACAAGACGTAGAAATTCCTTCAATCGCATTTGCGGGAGACGATATTTTCGTAAGAGCTAATGTAATTGAAAAAGTATGGCCTCAAGATGTTCCATCTCCAGCAGCAGCAGCTAATGTAAAAATAGTTCTTAACGTTGGAGACGATTCTTATGAATTTGATATGGTGCACAAAGGAAGAGGAGCTTATGAAGGCATTATACCTGCAACATTCACTTTAGACCTTGATTCAGGAGATTACGTAATTCTTATTCAGGCATCTAAAGAAGGAGCAGTTCCAGGTGCAGGCTCAAACATGGTTGTTCTTTACTAAATAATTAAATGAAGACAGCACCTCGTGTGCTGTCTTTTTCTATCGAGGTGAGGAGAATAAAATGAATTGGAAATACATTATAAAAAGGCTGTTGTTAACAGTTATAGTTTATGTAATATTGGTATTCATATATTCAGTTTTATTTAATTCTGTTCTTGAAAGAACTATTAGAGTTCAAATTCAAGAAAAAATACAAGCAGAAATAATGGCAATGACTGATATGCCATCAGATCAAGTTCGAAATTATAGAGAACAGAGAATGAAACAAGAGTATGACAGATATGAACTTGATAAGCCTGTATTGCAAAGAATATTAAATAGAACTAAAAGAACTTTGACGTTTGATTTTGGTAATGCTACTCATATGAGATCAAAAACTGGCGAACAAAATGCTTGGACAATTGTTAAAGAAACAATTCCGAGGACTGTAATATTATTTTCAACAGCAACTATTATAAACTTGATTATAGGAATTATGGTAGGAATAAAGAAAGCTCAAAAAGCAGGAGGAGCTTTGGATAAAGCTACCTCGATAGGAACAATGATAGTTTTTGGTATGCCGGCATGGTGGCTTGGTATGCTTCTTATAATGTTTTTTGGATATACAATTAAGATATTCCCGCCGGGAGGTATTCAATCCACACCACCATTTGATGGATTTAGAGCTTTCCTTGATCAAGGATATCACATGGTACTTCCTGTAATTACTTTAGTAATATTAGGTTTTTGGGGAACATCTTTTTTAACAAGAAATGTAGTGTTAGGTACTCTTCAGGAAGATTTTGTTATGTCTGCAAGAGCAAGAGGAATTCCTGAAAGAGCTGTTTTATATGGGCATACATTAAGAACCGCAGCACCTCCTATAACAACTATGGCAGTTATGTCTTTAGTTAACTCTATATTTGGAAATATAGTTTTTGAAGGAATTTTTTCATGGCCAGGTATGGGGAATTTATATTTTACAGCGGTACAACAGCAAGATGTACCTGTTCAGATAACTTTGTTAGCTATTCTTACAGGTATGCAGCTTTTAGCCCTTGCAATACTTGATATAGTATATGGATTCTTAGATCCGAGAATAAAAGTGGGTGGAAGAAGATGACGCTTAAAGACAGAAAAGATAAATTTATGGAATTTTGGAATGAATATAAAAAAGTAAAATTTGGTTTAGTGGGATTAGCTTTTTTAATCATTTTACTTTTACTTATAATATTTGAGCCGCTTATAGTGCCATTTGAAGGTGCAACTGAAGCATGGTCAGATATAGCTTACTGGCAAGATTATCCTCAAAATTCAAGACCAGTTTGGACGAATTTTTTCTCAAAAGATAAAAGAACACCTTCAGTAATATTAGAAGATTTTAAAGAAACAGAATTACCTCAAAGAGGTCAGGTTAGATTTTTTGAATATGAATTTGAATATGATTATAATTATGATATAGCCCCTAAAGACATGATATTAAGATTTAAAGGAGATGGAAAGCCTTTTGTAACAATTTCAATAATAAGACCCGATGGTAAAACTATTGATTTAATTAGAAACAGAGAGATGATAATTTCTTCAATAGATGGCGCGAGGGTTTCGATTCAAAATAATTCTGGTGCAAATGCATATAATTTTGCATCTAATTATGAATCGGCTGAAAACTTAAGTGGAGTTGCAAGAGATAGAATAGATGTTATGCCAGTAATTATGTCTAAAGCAGATGTCGGGATAACAAAAGGTGCAGAAGCATTAAAAGGTACTTATACGATTAAAATTAGTGCTATATTAAGAGAACCCCAAGAAAATATAGAAAAACCTATAATAACTATGTCCGGAGCAGTTTCTGGATTAATGGGAACAGACAATCAAAAAAGAGATTTATTTACAGGAATAATTCTCGGAATTAAATGGGCTTTATTAATAGGATTACTTACTTCATTTGTTTCTATAACAATAGGAGTTATATATGGAGTAATCTGTGCGTATTTTGGCGGAATAGTCGATGTTATAATGCAAAGAATATTTGAGATTTTTTATGGAATACCCATGCTTCCGCTTTTAATAGTTGTTAGTGCTATTTTTTCGCCGAGCATATGGTTACTTATTGCTATAATGGGTCTTTTGTATTGGGTAGGACCGGTTAAAACGGTAAGAAGTATAGGGCTTCAAATAAGAGAAGAAACTTTTATTGAGGCATCTCAAGCACTTGGAGCAGGACATTTTAGATTAATATTTAAGCATATGGTACCGCTACTTTTACCATATACATTTGCAAGTATGGCTCTTTTAGTTCCTGGAGCTATAGTAGCTGAAGCAACAATAAGTTTATTAGGGTTAGGAGATACAACTATAGTAAGCTGGGGGCAGATTTTAAACTCAGCTTTCAGAGGCGGAGCGATAATCAATGGTTATTGGTGGTGGGTAGTACCGCCTGGACTTATGATAGCAATCACCGGTATGACTTTTGCGTTCATAGGTTTTGCTATGGACAAAATCCTACATCCTAAGTTGAAATCGAGGTAGAAAATATGAATAATAATGTAATGGAAGTAAAAAATTTAAAAGTTTATTATATGTCAGAAAAAGGCCCTGTTAAGGCAGTTGATGACGTTACTTTTTCTTTAAAAAAAGGAGAAACCTTAGGTGTTGTTGGTGAATCAGGTTGTGGAAAAACAACTATTGCTACCAGCTTATTAAGAATGCCTTCTCCTCCTGGTAAAATAGTTGGAGGACAAATAGTTATTGACGGTATTGATATAGTTCCTTTAAAAGAGAAAGAAGTAAGAAAAAATATAAGATGGGAAAAAGTATCTATGGTTTTCCAAGGAGCGATGAATTGTCTTACACCTGTTTATACTATTGAAAAACAAATGTGGCAGACTTTAAGAGAACACAGAGAAATGGAATATGAAGAAGCAAGAAAAGTTATGATAAAATATTTAAATTATGTTGGTTTATCTGAAGATGTTTTGAGAAGATATCCACACGAGCTTTCGGGCGGAATGAAGCAGAGAGTAGTTATAGCTATGGGATTATTTTTAGAACCAAAAGTTATAGTTTGTGACGAACCAACAACTGCTTTAGATGTTGTTGTTCAGGCACAGATAATAAATCTTCTTAAAGAGCTTAAAGAAAAATTAGGTTTATCTTTTATATTTATAACACATGATCTTGCAACTGAAGCGGAAGTTTCAGATAGAATAATGGTTATGTATGCTGGAAAAATAGCGGAAATAGGAACTAATCATCAAATATATGGTGAAAAAGGCCCTATGCATCCGTATACAAAAAAATTACTTGAAGCTACACCAAGATTGCATCACAGAGTAGAGAAATTATCATTTATACCAGGAACACCTCCAGATTTGCTAGACCCTCCAAAAGGATGTAGGTTTAATTTGAGATGTACAGAAGTTATGGAAAAATGTTATAAAGACGAACCACCAATAATTGAAATTGAACCTGAACATTTTGTAGCATGTTGGAGGTGTGTAAAAAAATGAAAGAAAATAAGCAAACTGGAAATTTACTAGAAGTAAAAAACCTTCAAAAATGGTTTCCTGTAAGAAAAAATTTAAAAGAAATGCTTGCAGGTGAACAAAAACACGTTAAAGCAGTTGATGGAGTAACTTTTGAATTAAAAAGAGGAGAAATATTAGGTCTTGTTGGAGAATCTGGATGCGGAAAGACAACTACTGGTAAATTAGTTATGAAGCTTCTTAACCCAACTGGCGGACAAATGATTTTTAACGGTAAAGATGTTACTGAGTCAACAAAAGAAGAAACCAAAAAATATAGAAGAGATGTTCAGATGATTTTTCAAGATCCTTATGCATCAATGAATCCAAGATTTAATATAAGAGACGTTCTTGAAGAACCTTTAATAATTCATAAAATTGGAAAAACAAGAGTAGAAAGAGAAGACAAAATAAAAAAAGCATTAAATGAAGTAAAATTAACTCCTGTAGAAGATTTTATGAAAAGAAATCCTCATATGTTAAGTGGCGGGCAAAGACAAAGAGCAGCAACTGCAAGATCTTTGATTCTTAATCCAAAACTTATGGTAGCAGATGAACCTGTTTCAATGATTGATTTGTCTACAAGAGCTGAAATACTTTATATGATGAAGGAAGTTCAAAGAGATTTAGGATTAACTTATTTATATATAACTCATGATTTATCTACAGCAAGATATTTTACTGACAGAATAGCTGTTATGTATTTAGGAAGAATAGTAGAAATAGGTAATGCAGATGATGTTATAGATAATTCATTACACCCTTATACTAAAGCTTTAATAAGTGCAGTTTGTGAGCCTATTGCCGGTAAAGTAAATCTTGTAAAAGAAGTACCGATAAAAGGTGAAATTCCTTCAGCTCAAAACATTCCTAAAGGTTGTAGATTCCATCCAAGATGTGTTTATGCTAAACCTGAATGTTGGGAACAAAAAGAACCAGAATTAATAGAATATAAAGATGGACACAAAGTAGCTTGTAGAAGATATAAAGAAATTTTAAAAGAAAAATAAAATAAAAAAACCTCCGATTTTTTCGGAGGTTTTTTTAATTCATATTTCCCATTTTATATCCAGATAATTCTAAAGCAACATATTTAAACCCAATATCTTTAATCTTTTTTGATATACTTTCCATGAATTTCACATCAAAAAATTTATGTAGCTCATCTTTCGGAACTTCTATTCTTGCAATTTCATTATGAAATCTCACTCTAAATTGTGATATCCCACTTTCTTTTAAAAAGTATTCAGCTTTCTGAATTTTAAATAAATTCTCTTTTGATATAGCACATCCCGTAGGAAACCTAGTTGCCAAACAAGCCATAGCAGGTTTATTCCATGTTGGAAGATTTAATTTTTGAGATAGTTCTCTTATTTCATCTTTTGTAAATTCAAACATTTTTAAAGGACTTAAAATTTCAAGTTCTTTTAAAGCTTTTAAACCCGGTCTATAATCGCTCAAATCATCAATATTTGAACCATCTAAAATAAAATTAACCCCATCTTTTTCAGCTTCTTTTTTTATTGATGAAAAAATTAATTTTTTACAATGATAACATCTGTCTGAAGGATTTTCAGTAAAAATTTTATTATCAATATCAAAAAAAAGTTTTTTATGATTAAAATTATAATTATCAACTATACTTTTTATATCTTCAAGCTCTATTTCTGAAAGAAGAGGAGAAATAACGCTTATTAAAACAGCATTTTCACCTAAAATATCTGAACAAATTTTTGCTAAAAATGTACTGTCAACTCCACCAGAAAAAGCCACATAAACTTTTTCAAGGGATTTTATATAATCTTTTAATTTGCTAAATTTTTCCATAAATCACCCTTTTTCATATGCAAAATGTTTTTTAGTTGAATTAGCAATTTTAACTAGTGTAAGCATAACGGGAACTTCTACAAGAACACCCACAACTGTTGCAAGTGCCGCACCTGAAGTAAGCCCAAATAAAGAAATTGCAACAGCAACAGCCAATTCAAAAAAATTACTCGCACCTATCATTGCTGCAGGAGCTGCCACGTCATGTGTTAGTTTAAGTTTTTTTGCAGCCAAATAAGCAATTCCAAAAATGAAAAATGTTTGTATAGTTAAAGGTATTGCTATTAAAAAAATATGAAGCGGATTATTTATAATTACATCACCTTGAAATGAAAATAATATTATTAAAGTCAATAAAAGTCCAAAAATAGTTACAGGAGTAAATTTTTTAAAAAAAATATTTTCAAACCATTCGATTCCTTTTTTCTTTATGAGAAAATGTCTTGAAAATATTCCTGCAATTAAAGGGATTACAATGAAAATAAAAATTGAAAAGAATATTGTATCAAAAGGAATATTAAAATTACTTATTTTCAATAAAAACATTACTATCGGAGTATAGGCAAATAATAAAATAATATTGTTTACAGCAACCTGAACCAAAGTATAAGCAGCATCTCCTTTTGTAAGATAACTCCATACAAACACCATAGCAGTACAAGGCGCTGCTCCCAGCAGAATCGCTCCAGCAAGATATTCATTAGAAAGATCTTCTGGAATAAGCCCTCCAAAAAATACTTTTAAAAACAGCCATGCGAAAAAATACATTGTAAAAGGTTTTATAAGCCAATTAACTATAACTGTTAATAAAATCCCTTTTGGTTTTTTTCTAACATTTAAAATACTTTTAAAGTCTATTTTCATCATCATAGGATATATCATAAGCCAAATAAGTATTGCAACCGGTATAGAAACTTGCGCATATTCAAATTTACTTAAAAATTCAGGGAAAGCGGGAAAAAATTGCCCTATCAAAATCCCAGCTAGAATACATAAAGCAACCCATACAGTTAAATATTTTTCAAAAAAACTTATATTTCCTTTTTCGCTCATTTTTCCACCACCTTTATTATATCTTACAATTTTTATTTTTATCTATTTTTTTTGAATTTTCTAAATCATTTTTAAAAGGTTCAATAGTTTTAATTTGATCTAATAATTTTTTTATAAAAGGAAAAGAATAAAAAATTTCATCGTTAATTTTATAATAACTCCAATATGAATCTCTTCGAGATTTTACAATATCAAATTTTCCAATTTTGTTAAGATGTCGCGATATATTAGATTGATTTAGATTCAAAATTGTTTCTATATCGCAAACACACAGCTCTGATTCACTTAGAATATTTAAAATTCTTAATCGAGTATTATCTGAAAATAATTTTAAAATATCTATTATCAAATTCTCTTTATCCATAACTTCACCTCAAAAAAATAAAATCTATATGACTATATAGTCATATAGATTTTATCATATAAAACAAAAAATGTCAAATTTAATTTTTAACTATTAGAACTATTATGAAAAATGAAATCTAAAATAATTACAATAGTTAAGATAAAAGCTTGATTTTCACTATCCGAAATATCAATTCCGTAAGTATCTGAAATAGAAAAAAACTGTTTACTTATTGAAGCTATATTTAAACCACCTTTTCTTATTTCAAAATTGTATGAGAAAAAATCTCCTTCCATATAATATTTTCCAAATTTACTTTCAAGATGAAATTTAGGGCGAAAAAATGTAAATTCTTTTTTTAATGTTGCAATTTGAATGTCCCCCTCAAAAATATAATATTCTGGAAGAAACGCTAAAACCTTTTTTCTGCAATTATATATTTCATTTCCTGAAATATCACAAAAAGAAAATCTGTCTGATAATGAAAGCATTTTTCCTTCTACCGTATAAACAGGATTTCCATTAGAGTCACGTATATCAAAACGATCTCTTAAAGAAAAAATCTTTTGTTTTACTTGATAACGCATCTTTTTCACCGCCCTTTTAATATTTTAAATCCCTATTTTAAAAATAAATATTTCTATTCACTAAATTATATCAAAAAAATTGAAACTCTCAAATAAATACTTTTCTCTGTTATAATATAAATAAAATAAGTACTATAAAAAAATATGAAGATAATCATGAAAAGGTGAGTGATACTATAACTAGTTTATTACGAATAATTTTAGCCAGACAAATAAAACCTTTTGTTTTTGAAAATAAAAAAAATTACAAAATAAATTATGATCAAAAAAATTTAGGAATTTATGTTCATATCCCATTTTGTAAAAAAATATGTGATTTTTGTCCATACAGTAAAATAATCTATGAAAAAAATATTGCTCAAGATTATTTTAAAGCTTTAATAAAAGAAATAGAAATAAAAGGAAAAAATTTTAATTCAAAAAAAGAAGTTACTAGTGTGTATTTTGGTGGAGGAAGCCCTGCTTTGGCTGGAGAATTTTTGAAAGAAATATTAAATAAAATAAAAGAATATTTTATTATAAAAGAAAATATTGGTATAGAACTTCATCCTGAAAATATTAATGAAGAAAATTTAAAAATAATAAAAAATGCTGGTTTTGATATGGTTAGTATAGGAATACAATCATTTAATAAAAAATCTTTAGAGAATTTAGGCAGAAATCATATGAATTCTCAAGCTCTCATAAAACAAGTCCAAAAACATAATTTTAAATCTATAGATATTGATTTAATTTTTGGAATTCCTAATCAAACTGCTGAAGATTTAAAAAATGATTTTGTGACGGCAGTAAAAAATGGTGCGACTCAAATTTCAACATACCCTTTTATAGACTTTTCTTATGCAAAAAATAAAAATAAACCTCAAGGAAAAAAAGAAAAGAAAAAAATGCTAGATATGCTTTCATCAATTTCTAAAGATTTTGGGTTTGAAAGACAATCTATATGGACTTTTAAAAAAACAGGAACTCCGACATATTCTTCAATTACAAGAGATAATTTTATAGGGTTTGGAGCAAGTGCAACAACTCTTTTGAAAGATGTTTTTTTTATTAAGACTTTTTCTGTTAATGAATATATCAAGTCTCTTGAAAAAGAAGAAATTCCAATATCATTAACAATGAATTTTAATGAAAGAACAAGAACTTTATATTGGTTATTTTGGAGTTGTTATAATATTCAAATAGATAAAAATAATTTTTTTGAATTATTTGATAAAGAAATTGAAATTTTATTTTCTTTTGAATTGAAATTAGCAAATAAATTAAAATTAATTCAAAAAAATGGCAAAGGCTATTCTTTAACTGATAAAGGAATTTATTATTTTCATGAAATAGAACAAAAATATACTCATCAATATATTGATAAAACTTGGAAAATTGCTCAAAAACAAGCTTATCCAAAAAAAATTAATTTGTATTAAACATTATTAAAAAAGACTTTGAATTAATTCCCCTCTTGAGGGGTGGCAATCGAAGATTGACGGGGTGGACAGGTTTTTGTAAATGCTTATAATAATTAATTGGCAAAAAAAATATTTTAATGATTACCATTTTTTGATTTTAATGTAGTGTAACAGCCACGCTGAACTTTGCACGGCGTT
>CAYZNB010000090.1:0-12309 GCA_964478535.1 uncultured Thermotogaceae bacterium | reverse complement strand
TAATGTTTAAAAAAGATAAATGTGTTGAAATGGTGAAAGTGTAAAGATGAATGCACGCAAAGGGCGGCAGAAACCTCTCCGCTGTGTCATCTCGAACGACGTTTTTTGGAGGAGAGATCTGCGAACTTTGATTTTGAATTAAAATATTTCAAAACATAAAATCGCAAATTCGCAGATTTCTCCTCAAAAGAAGAACGCTTTTTCTTTCGAAATGACAAATCACATAATTTTCTTTTAATATTTGTAAGTTTCAACTTTTTATAATTGCCCACAAAAATTTGCAGAGAACCTTAATAAAAAGCTGTCCACCCCGTCAATATACGATTGCCACCCCTCAAGAGGGGAATTAAGTGCAAAATCTTGGTTTAATGATTTTCCTAAAACTATCAACGTTATCATAATCGCTGTAACGCCGTGCAAAGTTCGGCGTGGCTGTTACACTACATTAAAAATAATTGCAGATAAATGTCAAGCTTATAATGTAATAAAAATGGCAGAATAAAAAAGTATAAAAAAACACCGGCTTTTCAAAAAGCCGGTGTTTTGATTATTTTTCTTCGATTGCTTCTTTTCTTTCAGTTATAATTTTTTGTTGTATATCAGGGCCAACTTCTGAATAGTTAGCAAATTTCATTGTGAAATAACCTTTTCCTGAAGATATTGAGTTAAGTCTTGGAGAAAAATCCATCATTTCAGCAAGAGGTATTTCAGCATTTATTTTATCGTATCCTTTGCCTGTTGCTTCCATTCCCATAGGTCTTCCTCTTTTTGCAGTAACTTCTCCCATTACGTCTCCTGTATTTTCAGAAGGTACAAATACTTCTACTTGCATTACGGGTTCTAGTATTACAGGGGTAGCTTTTTTCATAGCATCTTTAAAAGCAGTTCTTGCTGCAATTTGGAACGCAATATCTGAAGAGTCGACATCATGATAAGAACCATCATATAAAACAACTTTTACATCTACAACTGGGAAGCCAGCAACAACTCCGTCTTTTAAGGCTTCTTGAATTCCTTTGTCACAAGATGGAATGTAGTTTTTTGGGATGACTCCTCCAACTATTTTATCTACAAATTCGTATCCTGAACCTCTTTCAAGAGGGAATATTTCTAATTTAACGTGTCCGTATTGTCCGTGCCCGCCTGTTTGTTTTTTATGTTTGTGTTCACCTTTCATATCTTTTCTTACAGTTTCTCTGTAAGCAATTTTTGGTTTTCCTACTTCAAAGTCTACACCAAAATTTTGTTTTAATCTTGCAGTCATAACATCTAAATGAACTGCACCTATTCCATTTATAACGGTTTCAGCAGTTTCAGGATCAAATTCCCAACTAAAAGTTAAATCTGATTCAGCAAGTTTTGATAATGCGCCAGTTATTTTATCAATTTCATTTTTTGATTTTGGATTAATTGATTTTGAAATCATAGGTTCTGGGAATTCAGGAATTTTTACTGTTACAGGTGCTGAAGAGTCACTTAAAGTTTGACCTATTTTTGTGCTTTTTAGTTTAGGTATTACAACAACGTCTCCTGGAATTGCTTCGTCTACTTCTAAATTTTTATCATGTTGTGGTATATAAATATGAGCAGCTTTTTCAGATGTTTCTTCTTGAACGACATATATAGATGAAGCTGATTTAACTATTCCTGATAGTACTCTAACATAAGTTAGTTTTCCAACAAATGGGTCAACATCATTTTTTACAACTAATCCCACAAATTTTCCTTCGACATCTGGAATAATGTCTTCACCGTTAATATCTTTAAATTTCCTTTCAGAAGCTTTTTCTCCAAAATCTTTTAATGCGGTTAACAATCTTTCAACTCCAATATTTTTTATTGAAGATCCGATTAAAATAGGAACAATAGTGTCATTTTCAAATGCCACGTGTAATGTGTTCATTAATTCTTCTTGAGTTAGTCCTTCTTCGCCTTCTTCAAAGAATTTTTCTAAAAGGGCTTCGTCATTTTCAACTATATCTTCTACCAATTCGGAATGGAATTCTTCAAACAAGTCTTGGGCATTAGCATCTATTCCAGATGTTTCTGAATTTTTTCCAGAAAGATCGTCTTGATATATATAAGATTTTTTTGTCAATAAGTTAACAATTCCTTTGAAATTTCCATTTTCAATTATAGGTACTTGAAAAGGAACAACTTTTACTCCGTCTTCGAAAGATTCTTTTAAACTATTTACTATGTTACTGAAATCAACGCCTTCTTTGTCCATTTGATTTATAAAAAACATCACAGGTTTATTTAACTCTCTTGCAATTCCCCAAATTCTTTCTGTAGTAACTTCAACACCTGAAGAAGCATTGACTACAATTACAACATTATCAACTGAGTGAAGTGCTAATTCTATTTCTCCCATAAATTCTGTAGATCCTGGTGTGTCAAAAAAAGAAAAAGAAGTATTTGAATATTCGATTCCCGTTATATGATTTGAGAAAGTTGATTGTTTGTCTTTTTCAATTTCTTCTTTATCTAAATATCTTTGCCCAATTCTATCCGCACCAGAAAAATTTTTTAATATAGCATCCATCAACGTAGTTTTACCGCACCAGTGATGCCCAAATACTCCTACTACCCTTTTTTGTTCTGCAGTATATTTCCTCATAATATTACACCTCCAAGAAAAGTTAGTTTTTATTCTTTTTCATACACGCTTATAAATACTGGTATGTTTACTCTTAAATTTTTATTATCATCATTGTATAATTTCCCGTTATAATAAAACACAGAAGAACCACCGCCATCAAAGAGTATGGCTTTTTTATAATTCCCATGTTGTTTTAAAATTTCTAAAGCTCCATAATAATTGACTCCTAAAGTTTTATCGCTGTTTCCTTCAGTAACAAAAAAGGTTATATTATCCTCATTATCAATTGCTAAAAATGTTCGAGAAGTTCTTCCGGTTATAATTCCTTCATTGTAACTGCGTCTTTCTTCAGACATCATTTCATCAGAAAAACTAGTGTTTACAAGTATAGGGCCACCTTCAACTAGTTCTTTTATATCGCTATTTAAGGATAAGTCAATATCTTTTTTAAAATCTGTATAAGAACCTATTATTATGTTCGATAAATGACGTTCATAGTTTTTGCTTATTAACAATAATTTTTGATTTTCTTTTGGGGCTTTTTTCCCAATATCAATTATAACATTATTTTCAATTAAATAAAAGATATATTCTTCTTCTGTTTCAGTAATATTTCCAGTGTAATGTGAAGTATAAAGAGATACATCACCACGCCATTCTGAATTAACTGCTTTTATCCAAAAAAGTAATCCTTCAATTTCTACTTGATATTCCATTTTTAAATAAGTAATATCAGGTTTGTTTTCATTATTTAAATAAAAAACAGGTCTAGAATATGAGGTCAAATGAACAACTTGACCGTCTTTAATGATAGTGCCTATAGGTTCTAATGTGCTTGTGTTGAAAAACGAAGCGTTTATAGATAAAATCGGTTGTTTTTCTTCAAGAAATGGAAGAAATTCGCTTCTTTTCCCTAAATTATTGGTGTCAACAACTATATCATAAATTTTAGGGTCAGTTTTTGCAATATATACTTTTATTTCTTCATTATTAATTATAAAACTCTTTTCTAAAAATTCAAACCCTGCTTTTGAAGGTTTTTCTTCTTCTTTTTCCATTACATCTTCTTTAATGTGAATATACACGATATTTTCGACTATTTCAATTTCGTAACTAAAATCGCTATCGAAACGAAGATAAATATTATTTCCGGAATAAGTATAATTAACGCTTCCGGGAATAGCACGTGCTTCAGCTGATGGAAAGATTCTAATTATTTTACTGTTATTTATTTCATTCAAAGAAACGGATTTTTCGTTGAAAAAAGTGTCCATCTCAATTGTAATTTTTTGAGTTGAATAATTTATGTTGCGTACTTGCGGCATTTGAGTAAAAAAGAATATGTTTTCAAGTTCTTTATGACTTTTATAACCTAAAAATTCTTCTATAACTTTTTGATGAATATAAATTTTGTTATCTAGAATCAAAACGGTATTATCATATCTGTTTATAAAATTTATTTTAGTATATTTTTGTGTTAAGCTTATTTCTAAAACTTTTTGATTATGGATAACAAATAAAACGTTATTACTTTTATTTATAACAAAATTTTTATCTTTAAAATCTTCAATATCTAAATAAAAATCTCCAAGATTTTTTATTGCGGAAACTTCTGAAGGGTTAGCGTTTCTATACAAAAATATTCCTTTAAAATCTGAAAATATTATTACATTTACTGAAAACATTATTATGATTAAAATAATAAATTTAAAACAATTTTTCAAAATAATTCCTCCAAATTATTTTATAATCGCATGAATCAGTTCAGGAGAAAATACTTCCGAATCTTTGTCTATCTGAAACGCTTCCTTTAAAAGATTTAAAGAGTTTTGAACGTCACTTTTTTCAGAAATATAAAGAGTTGCGATTATATCATTTTTTAATACCGATTCGCCTAATTTTTTGTTAAATTCGATTCCCACAGATAAATCAATTGTATCTTCTTTAGAAGATCTTCCAGCACCTAATACCATTGAAGCTAATCCGCATTTTTCGGTGTTGATTTTAGTGATAACTCCGTCTTTTTCAGCTTTAAAATGAATAATTTCTTTCGAAATATCCAAATGTTTTTCAGGGTTTTCAACTATATCTTCGTTTCCGCCTTGAGCTTTAATCCAATTTTTCATAATTTCTTTTACAGTTCCATTTTTAATATTTTCTTCAAGTCGTTTTTTCGCTTGTTCATAAGTAAAGTCGCCAGATAATTCTGCCATATAAGCAGATAATTGAACGCACAAATCATAAAAATCTTTAGGTCCTTCGCCTTTAACAGTTTTAATGGCTTCAAGAACCTCTAAAGAGTTTCCTACCATATTTCCTAAAGGTTGATTCATGTTTGTTACTAAGGCTATAACGTTTTTACCGTTCATCTTTGCAATGCTGCACATAGATTCAGCAAGAATTTTTGCTTCTTCAATACTTTTCATAAATGCACCACTTCCTGCTTTTACGTCTAAAACTATTCCATCAGATTCAACGGCTAATTTTTTACTCATAATACTAGCAGAAATTAAAGAGATTTCATCAACGGTAGCTGTAGCATCTCTTAAGCTGTATATTTTTTTGTCTGCAGGGGCAATATTAGAAGTTTGACCAGCTACAACAACTCCAGTTTTATTTGCGATTTCAAAGAATTCTTCTTTTGAAAGGTCGGTTCTAAAGCCTTTTATTGCATCAAGTTTATCAATAGTTCCACCGGTATGGCCTAACCCTCTACCAGATAATTTTGAAACTTTTAAACCAAGAGAGGCTACCATTGGTGATAAACTTAAAGTGGTTTTATCTCCCACGCCACCTGTAGAATGTTTGTCAATTTTTTTACCGTTTATTTCTGATAAACTAACAATATCACCGCTTTCGAGCATAGTCATAGTTAAATTATATCTTTCTTCATCGTTCATGTGATTAAAATATAATGCCATTAACCAAGCTGACATTTGATAATCTGGAATTATGCCGTCAACATAACCTTGTATCATGAATTTAATTTCCTCTTTTGAATTTATTTCATTATTTCTTTTCTTCAATATTATATCATACGCTCTCAACCTTAACACCTTCCTTAAAAATTATTCTGAATAACGAACCGTTATTTTCTTCACTTTCAAGATAAATTGTAGCATTATGATTATCTAAAATAGTTTTAACTATATATAAACCTAACCCAAATCCGCTCATTTGTCTTGTTCTTGATTTATCTACCCTATAAAACATGTGGAATATTTTTTGAAGTTCTTTTGAAGGTATACCCATTCCTGTATCTTCTATTTCAAATATGACTTCATTTTTTTCATCACAGTCTTGCTCTTGGTACAATCTAATCCAAACAGTTTTTTCTTCAGAATCTTCTTTTACTGATGTAAATTTTATGGCATTATCTATTAAATTATATATTGCTTGAAACATTCTATCTTCATTACCTTTTATAAATATATCTTCTTCTATTTCATTAATAAAAGAAATATTTATTTCATCAGATAGAAGTTTAAAAAAATCATAAGCAGTATTAATTAGTTCAGATAAGTTTAATTTTTCAAATTTCTCAACACTTAAAGAGGACTTTTCAAGTCTTCCCATATCAAGCAAATCGTTTACTAATCTTGTAAGTCTTGCTGTTTCGTCCTCAATTATAGAAAGCATTTTTTCATTTTCTTTATCAAGATTTTCTTTCATTAAAATTGTTTCAAGATAACCGTTTATAACTGCTAAAGGTGTACGAAGTTCATGAGACATTATTGTTAAAAATTCTCTTCTTAACACTTCTAAACTTTTTTCTTTTGTTATATCAGATAATATAACAACTCTATAAAGATCATCAATATTCGTAAGATCAATTTTACAAGAAAAAGTTTTTTTCTCAGGCAAATAAAATACTATTTCATCTTCAACAGCAATTTTTCTTTTGAAACTTTTTAATACCAAATCTATTAAATTATGATTATCTATGATTGAAGAAAGACTTCTTCCAATAAAATTTTCAGTTGTGAAAAGTTGTTTTGAAAATTCATTGGCATAGTAAACTTGTATAATATCTCCTGGATTAATCGAAATAATTAGTATTCCTTCATTAATTTTATCGAGTATAGAATAAATGTTAGCTCTTTTCGATTTTTCTAAAGAATATTTTTCTGAAATATTTTTTAAATGATTATCAATCTGATGAATCACATAATCATCAGAAGGATTTTTATAACTAAAATTGAACAGATTATTTATCTGTAATTTGAAATTTTTATAATCATTTTTTAATTTTTTATATTTCAAAAAATATACTGCTATTATAAAGATTGAAAAAGACAATAAAAATAAAAGCAAAATACTTAAATAATTCATTTTAATCCCACCTTAATTAATATTATAACACATTCAAAAAAACGACAGAGCATGTGACTCTGTCGTTTGAATTTTTTAATGAATTAATCGTTTTTATCTTTTCCTGGATCTCTAAATTTATAACCTTTTCCTCTTACAGTGATTATATATCTAGGGTTAGAAGCATCTTCTTCAATTTTTGTTCTTAATCTTCTTATGTGAACATCAACTGTTCTTGTGTCACCGTAATAATCATATCCCCATAGTTTATCAAGAAGAACATCTCTGTTGAAAACTTTTCCTTCTCTTAATGCTAAGAATACTAAAAGATCAAATTCTAATGGCGTTAAACTAACTAATTCGCCTCTTACCCATACTTCTAATCTTTCTGTATCAATAATTAAATCTTTTGCAACAATTTTTTTAGGACCTTCTTCTTTCATTTGAGAAGCAGTTGTTTGTCTTCTAAAAATACTTTTAATTCTTGCTAATAATTCTCTTACATTGAATGGTTTTGTAACATAATCGTCACTACCTAATTCTAATCCAGCAACTTTATCAGCTGCATCATCTTTAGCACTTAAAATTAGAACAGGAGTACCTCTGTGTGTTTCACTACTTTTAATGATTCTTATAAGATCAAATCCGTCCATTGAACCTGGAAGCATTATATCTATGATGAAAAAATCAACATCTTTTTCTTCAACAATTTTTAATGCTTCGTCCGCTGAAGTTGCGGATAAAACGTCATACCCTTCTTTTGATAAATTGATTGACAGCATTTCGGATATTGCCGGGTCATCTTCCACAATCATTATGTTCTTTTTAGCCATTTAAAAATCCTCCTCTTTTGGTTAGTATTTTTGAATTTTTTCTCTTTTTTCTTTAATTTTTCTTTCCATAAAGTTTTTTGAAACAATTATTCTCATAAATTCAAACTTTGCAACTTTATTAACCTCATCAAAAACTTCTCCTAAAAAAGAAACTTTATTTTCTTCAACTTCAGCAACATTAATATGTATAAAAACATTGAAATCTGAAGGTGTAGAAGACAAATGAGTTAGAGACGTTTTTGAAACAACTGAAATTAAATCTTCTGTTAAGTAATCTTCTAAAATTGAATAACCACATCTGTGAATTTCTTCGATAAGAGCAGAAGTACTTAAAACAGTCATGTTCATTATTTTCTTTCCTTCTCGCCAAAATAAACTTTCGTCATTTGATTTGAAATTAAATTTAAAAGATTTACCTCTTAGTTCAGCTAATTTTTCAATAATTTCTTTCATCTATTCCCCCCCTTTTTTTTTGATTTAATCGGTAGTTTTATCAAAAACATATGATTCGAGTTGAACCAAATCCATATCAATCATTTTTTCAAGGTCTTTTCCGGAAATAGTTTCGTGTTTTAAAATATATTTAGAAACAAGATGAATTTTATCAAGATGATCTTTTATAAGTTTTTTACTTTCAGAATAACAACTAATAATAATTTTTTTAATTTCAATATCAAGTTCTTTAGCTGTTTCTTCGGAGAAGTTTTTGGGTTTTGCCATGTCTCTTCCAAGAAAAACTTCTTCTTCTTCTCCCCATAAAACAGGACCTATTTTTTCGCTCATTCCAAGATGAAGAATCATTTTTTTTGCATTTTCTGTAGCTCTTTTAATATCATTGCTAGCTCCTGTAGTTATTTCACCAAATACAACTTCCTCACAAGCTCTCCCAGCAAGTAACACCTTTATATTGTTTAAATACTCACTTTTACTTACGAGAAATTTATCTTCTTCTGGTATTTGAAGTGTGTACCCTAGAGCTGAGTGACCTCTTGGTACAATAGTTACTTTATGAACAGGATCCATATTTGGTAAAATATGCCCTACAAAAGCGTGTCCTAGTTCGTGATAAGCCAAAATTTTTCTTTCTTTTTCAGAAATCAATCGAGATTTTCTTTCAGGGCCAACTAAAACTCTTTCAATAGCTTCTTCGCAATCTTCAGTTTCAATGAGTTCTTTTTTCCCTCTGAGGGCTACTAAAGCAGCTTCATTTAATAAATTTTCTAAATCGGCACCTGTGAAACCAGGGGTTCCTTGAGCTAATTTCTTCAAATCGAGATTAGGAGACATTTTTTTTCCTTTTAAATGTATTTTTAAAATTTCTTCTCTACCTTTTAAATCAGGAATATCTATGTGAATCTTTTTATCGAATCTTCCAGGTCTCAATAAAGCTTTGTCAAGTATATCGGGTCTATTTGTAGCAGCCATTACTATAATTCCTGTATTCGATTCAAAACCATCCATTTCAACTAAAAGTTGATTTAATGTTTGCTCCCTCTCATCATTTCCGCCCCCTAAGCCTGCTCCTCTTTGTCTACCAACCGCATCTATTTCATCTATAAAAATTATTGCAGAAGGGTTTGTTTTTGCTTGAATAAATAAATCTCTTACTCTTGAAGCTCCAACTCCTACAAATAATTCAACAAAATCAGAACCACTTATATAATAAAAAGGGACTTCAGCTTCACCAGCAACAGCTCTTGCAACAAGAGTTTTACCAGTTCCAGGAGAACCTACCAGAAGAACCCCTCTAGGTATTTTAGCACCTAAAGACGTATATTTTTCAGGTTCTTTCAAATAAGAAACTATATCTTGAAGTTCTTCAATGCATTCGTCAATTCCGGCAACATCTTTAAAAGAAATTTTGTTTTTTTGTGGATCGTAAACTTTCGCTTTATTTTTAGCAAAACTCATTCCCTGAGCACCATTACCCCTTTTGCCTAATATTCTTAAGACAAAAATCCATATAAATATAAGTAACAAAATAGGTAACATATATCCAAGTAGCGAAGCCCACCAATTTGATGATAAACCTTGTTCAAAAGAAACTTTTATTCCTCTAGCAATAAACTCATCAATCGTTTGAGGACTAAAAAGTATTGCTGGAGCATAGACCGAATAACTTAGACCTTCTTTTGTTTTAAATTTGATATCACCATTATCTTCAATCAAAATGTTCATGATTTCGTTTTTTTCAATAAGTTCATAAAATCTTGTATAATTTACTTTTTCAACATTATTAGGATTTAACATATTTGAAATAAGCATATAAGTCAGTAATGCAAGGATAAAATAAAATATAAAAATGATTATAGATTTCGAGTTATTATTTTTCTTTTCTGGCAAAATTGTCACTTCCCTTATTAAAAGTTATCACAATATTATTTTTTTGTTTTCTTAATATATAATTATTAAAAATTCTTGTGCCGCTATTACGCATTCTTATGATTTTTTCAGTTTCTTCCATATTAGGAGGATAATAAGAATTCTTTAGAAAGAATAATCTTAATATTTCTGAATCGAAAAAATCGTTTTTTAATTCTATAACTAATGAATCGTTAACTTTTTTGGTTCTTTCATAAAATAAAGTTTCGCAATGATGCCTGTATTTCCAAATATTTTGAGCGAATTTTAAATAATTGTTCTCAAATTTTTCATTGATTTCAGAAAGTTCAGGTAATATTTTATGGCGAATTCTGTTTCTTGTATATTTTAGAGAATCGTTAGTTTCATCTTCAACATATTCTATATTATTAATTGTAACATATTCATAGGCCTCTTTCAAAGTTACAGTTAACATAGGTTTGGTTAATAAATCGTTAACCGGTTCCATTCCGCAACTGCCGTATATTCCGGAACCTCTTGAGATTCTAAAAATTATAGTTTCTACAAGATCAGATAAATTATGTGCTGTAGCAATTTTATTCAAATTGTTTTCTTTTAAAATATCGAAAAAAAATTCATACCTTAATTTTCTGGCACATTCTTCAAAAGATTCTTTTCGGTCTAAAGAAATTTTTTTTACATCAGCTGATTTTATAAATAAAGGAATATTATTTTCAGCACATAATTTTTTCACAAAAAGTTCATCTATATCAGAATTTTTTCTATATTTATGATTAAAATGTGCGGCAAAAATTTCATAATTATTTAATTTTGAAATTTTTATTAAAGAATTAAGTAAAACAACTGAATCTTTTCCTCCTGATACCCCAATTAATATTTTATCATATTTTTTAAAAATATGATACGTTTTTATGAAATAAAAAATTTTTTTTTCGATTTTATTAAGTGTCAATTTAATACCTCCAAAACAAATAAACGCTTAAAAAGCGTTTTTTTGTAACTCATTATGGAGCTGGTGAAGAGAATCGAACTCCCAACCTACTCATTACGAATGAGTCGCTCTACCGTTGAGCTACACCAGCAGATATTTATAATTATTATAACTTTAATTCGAATATTTGTCAAACATTATTTAAATAAATAAAAAAATAATGAGTATATTTTTACATACTCATTATTTTATTATTGGTGGCGAAGAAGAGATTCGAACTCCCGACACTGCGGGTATGAACCGCATGCTCTAGCCAACTGAGCTACTTCGCCATAAAAAAAATATGGTAGCGGGGACAGGATTTGAACCTATGACCTTTGGGTTATGAGCCCAACGAGCTACCAGACTGCTCCACCCCGCACCGTCTAAAGGTTTGATGCTATATAAGGTAATCAAATGGTGCCGAGGGTCGGACTCGAACCGACACGAGCATTATGCCCAATGGATTTTAAGTCCACAGCGTCTACCAATTCCGCCACCCCGGCATTGATTACGTAAAAGATTTTATCATAAATAAAGCTCTTTGTCAATATCTTTTTTGTTAACAGTTGAATAGTAAATTATTAATTATTGGTTGACTTATATGTACTTTTGATACAGGGATAATTAAAAGAAAAATGCACCTATTCGAGCAATTATTCCGCCGAATAAGAAAGAGATGGTCATTGTTAAGGCTAATACACCTAAAGCAACACGTGGTTTGAATTCTTTGCTTAAAACAGCTAAGACTGCAACACAAGGAACATAAAAAAGACTAACAGTTGCACCAACAAATAATTGCAAAGTAGATAGATTCATATCTAACATTGGTAAAACGGCTAATTCTCTTCTAACTATACCAAGTATTAATGGAACAGAAGCTTCTTGTGGAAGTCTTAACCAACCAGTTACGAGTGGGCTCATAAATTCTCCAAAGACTCTTAAAATACCTAATTCGTATAAGAATGCTGCTGCTGCAATTGCATAGAACATCATTAATGCACCGTTCATCATGTAGCTTTTGAATCTCATCCATATTTTTTTACCTATAATATCGGCACCAGGCAAAAGCAATTCAGGTATTTCTACTATAGTTACTGGAACTTTTTCTCCTTTGAGAAATATATTCATAAGGTACCCCGTTAAAGCAACAACAAAAAAAGATAAAATGAATAAAGCAACAACGACCATTATAGGAGGCCACTGAAAAAGTCCGATTTTCATAAAAATAATTATAAATAATAGAAATA
>CAYZNB010000089.1:0-12409 GCA_964478535.1 uncultured Thermotogaceae bacterium | reverse complement strand
TCATTATTATAAGCATTTACAAAAAACTGTCCACCCCGTCAACCTTCGGTTGCCAACCCTCAAGAGGGGAATTAAGTACAAGTGATTGTTTTAGCGGTATTTCTGATCAACTTTATATTGACCTACATTGTCATGTGTGCTGTAACGCCGTGCAAAGTTCAGCGTGGCTGTTACACTACATTAAAAACAAAAAACGGTTATTATTAAAATATTTTTCCTTACCAACTTTCTGCTAACCAACTAATAATTTTATCCAATACTTTCCACTTCATTAAAATAATACATAGAATCACTTTTAATTATTATATTAAGATAAAACAACTAAATTTTCTAACTGAATTAAAATTATGGTATAATTTAAAATAAGGAAAGATATATTTAATTTAATGGGGAGAAAAAACTATGGGATACCAATTTATTTCTTATCATTGGTTTTCAATTTTTTCAGGGGGAATAGCCTTTGTATTGATGTTATACACATTTAAAAATAGAAAAATAAAAGCTGCACATCCATTTTTTATAGCAATTATTTTTGTCCTTATTTGGATAATTACTCAAGCAATAGAATTTTCTGTATATGGTTTGTCTAAAAAAATATTTTGGGCAAATCTTCAATATATCCCTATTTTTTATGCTCCGGCAGCATATCTTTTTATGGTAAGCAAATTTACAAATCAAGAAAAGCTAATAAGAAATAAAAATTTTTTATTTCTTCTTCTTTTTTTACCCGTTATATTTAATATTCTTCTTTGGACTAACAATTATCATGAATTAATAAGACAAAATGTTTATTTAAATACAGAAGGATTATTCCCTGTTGTTAGTAAAACTTTTGGTCCTGTTTTTTGGCTATTTGCACCGTACAATTTTTTAATCACATTCATTTCGCTAATATTATTATTTAAAGTGATAAGACAAAAAACTTATTTATATACAAATCAGGCAAAATATTTATTTTTCGGATTATTATTTCCAGTTATCACATCGGCTTTAAATGTTTCTGGGAAACTTAATTTAGGATTCGATTTAACTCCTCCTATGTTTGGTTTTTCTGCTATAGTAATATTTCGAGGAATTTTTAAATATCATCTTTTTGAAGTTCTTCCTGTAGCTCGTTCTGTAATTATTGAAGATATGAGTACAGGAGTTATAGTTATGGATAAAGAAAATCGTCTTGTTGATATAAATCCAGCAGCATTAAATTTGCTTGGAATAAAAGAAAATAAAATTATAGGATTACCTTTTGAAATAGTGTTTGAAAATCATCAAAACCTTATTGATCTATATAAAGAAGGAAGACAAAATGTTATAGAACTTTTTATAAATTACAATAACAAAAAAATTTATTATGAAGTATCTTTAGAATTTTTGAAGAACCCTAAAGACAAACATATAGGTTGGTTAATGTTTTTTTACAATATAAATGACAGAAAATTAGCAGAAGAAAAAATATTCTTTCAAAACGAAATTCAAAAAATGCTTACAGAAATTTCTTCCGATTTTGTAAAAGCAGATAAAGATAATATTGATGAAAAAATATCGAACGCTTTAGAAAAATTAAGAACATTTTTAAAAGTAGATTCTTCTTTTATATTATCTTTTTCAAAAACTAAAAAAGGTTTAGAATTATATAATGTTTCTCCATTAAATCCTATTTCAAGTTATTTTTTAGAAAAAAATATAGTAATTGACGAATTTTTATGGGCGAAAGAAGAAGTTTCAAAAAATAAAAGTTTAAATCTTTGTGATTTAAACGAACTTCCAGAAGAAGCATTTAAAGAGAAAGAATATTTAAAAACCGTTGGAATAAAATCTTTATTAGGTTTTGAAATATCCAATAAAAAAGAAAGAATAGGTTATTTAGGAATATGTACAAAAACAAATAAAAAAAAGTGGACTGATTATCATAAAAATATACTTCTATTTTTAACAAATATTTTTGCTGATGCATTTTATAAGAACTCTGCTGAAAAAGAACTAATTGCCGCAAAAGAATTATCTGAAAAGGCGAATAAAGCAAAATCAGAATTTCTCGCAAATATGAGCCATGAAATTCGAACACCACTCAATGGAGTAATAGGATTTGTAGAGTTGTTATCTCAAACTACATTAAGTGACATTCAAAATCAATATGTTCAAAATGCTGATATTTCAGCAAAATCGTTATTAAATGTTATTAATGATATTCTTGATTTCTCGAAAATTGAAGCGGGAAAATTAGAATTAGAAATAACAAAAACTGATATTATTGAATTAACTGAAACAGCAGTAGACGTTGTTAAATATTTGGCAGCAAAAAAAGGATTAGATTTATTAATAAATTTTCATAGTTTATTACCTAAATATATAATTACTGATTATATTAGATTAAAGCAAGTTCTTATTAATCTATTAAATAATGCCGTAAAATTTACTGAAAGTGGTCAAGTTGAACTTAAAGTGACTTTTGAAAAGAAAGATGAAAACTCAGGTATTTTTTCGTTTTATGTAATTGATACAGGAATAGGAATAAGTGAAGAATCTAAAAAGAAACTCTTTAAAGCATTTTTTCAAGGAGATTCTACTACAACAAGAAAATTTGGAGGTACAGGATTAGGGCTAACTATTTCTAATAGAATAATTGAAATGATGGGTGGAAAAATAAACTTAAAAAGTACTTTAAGTAAAGGATCTGAATTTTCATTTTCAATTGAAGCAAAATACGAGTATGATAATAATAGTTTTTTTAAATTTCAAAAAATTCGTAAAGCACTTATATTAAGAAACAAGTCAAAAATTACGGAAGCACTTGAAAATAATTTAAGAAAATTTGGAATAACTCATTTGAGTATTCATAAAAATAAAGACGAAATAGAAAAACTTAATGAAGATTTTGATGTAATATTTTTTGATAGTGATATAGATAATAATAAAGATGAAGACATTTTTTCTTCAATCAAAACAAAATTTTCAAACATTCCAATTATTTTTTTATTTAATGCTTCTGAAAATATAATGAATAAAAGCGAAAATATTGAATCTAAATTTTTCATTATGAAACCGATTAAATTCAATGATTTATCCTCTTGTTTAAAACAAATAGAAAACATATCTGAAAAAGAAATTGTTGAAAAAAAAGACGACATTATGAAAAAAATATCTCCTACAATAATAATTGCAGAAGACATAATTTTAAATATGATTTTAATTGAAAGCTTATTAAAAAAGATAATGCCAAAAGCAAAAATAATTAAAGCTATAAACGGATTAGAAGTTATTGAAAAAATGAATAAAGAAGTAAATCTTATATTGATGGATATACAAATGCCTGAAATGGATGGAATAGAAGCTGCAAAAATAATTAGAGAAAATAAAGAATATGAAAAAACCCCTATTTTAGCTTTAACAGCAGGAGTAACTCAAAAAGATAAAGAAATTTGTATGGAATCAGGAATGAATGACTTTTTATCTAAACCTTTAGTTTTAAAAGATTTGACTAAAATGATTAAAAAATATATTTTAAAATAATAAAAAATAAAATGGTTTAATAAATAGACTTATATTTCAAAACTATTAAATTGAGAGGTGAATTAAAATGAAATGGTATCGTTCTGGTAATCCTTTTAAAACAGGGGCTATTTTAAATTATCCACAAGAAATGTTAGAAATTGAAAAAATTGAGAAATTCAAATTTTTAACTGAAAAAGATAAAACCGTTCTTTTATATGAAATAAACAAGACAGATTATATTTACGGGTTAGGAGAAACACTCGGTACATTAAATAAAAGAGGAAAAAAATATAGACTTTATGCTGCAGATGACCCAAATCATACTCCTGAAAAAGAATCTTTATATGGATCACACCCTTTTGTTATAGTAGACGGAATAAATCCTTTTGGATTTTTAATTGATTATCCAGGAGAAATAATTTTTGATGTTGGATATGAAAATAAAAACATTTTAAAAATTGAATTTGAAAAAGAAGATTTTGATATCTTTATTTTTGAAACAAACATTAAAAAAGATATAATTAAAGAATTTCTTGAATTAACAGGCAAACCACATATATTCCCAAAATGGGCATTTGGGTTTCAACAATCAAGATGGAGTTATCCAGATAAAGAAGCTATAAATAAAGTCGCATCTAATTTTAGAGAAAAAGATATTCCGTGTGATGCGATATATATGGATATAGATTATATGGATAATTTCAAAATTTTTACATTTAATGATAAAAGTTTTGAAGATTTTGAAAACTTTGCAAAAGATATATATTCAAAAGGATTCAAACTAGTCCCAATAATTGATCCTGGAGTGAAAATAGAAAAAAATTATTATATGTATGAAGAAGGAGTAAAAAATAATTATTTTTGTAAAAAAGAGACAGGAGAAGATTTTATTGCAGCAATATGGCCCGGATTATCACATTTCCCTGATTTTATGCAAGAAGAAACAAGAAAATGGTGGGGAGAGAAATATGAAATTTTTACACGCCTTGGTATAAATTCATTTTGGAATGATATGAATGAACCTTCTATCTTTTTTACCGATAGAACTGCGGGAGAATTGATGGGAATGGTTCAAAATGTTTTAGCAAATAAAGATAAAGAAATAAACCCACTTGAAATACAGCAAAAAATGATGACACTTTCAAATAACGTTCAAGATTATAAAAATATGTATCATGAAGATGATGAAGGAAACAAAATTAACCATCATGAAATTCACAATTTATACGGACATAATATGTTGAAATCATCTGCTGACGGATTGAGTAAATTAATGCCTGAAAAAAGACACTTTTTATTGACAAGAAGCAGTTATATAGGAACTCATCGTTACGGAACATTATGGATGGGGGATAATATGTCTTGGTGGGAACATATGATAGTAAACATAAGAATGCTTCAATCTTTAAATATGTGCGGATATTTTTATACAGGTGCTGATATAGGAGGATTTGGATGCAATGCAAGTCCAGAACTTGTTATAAGATGGATGCAATTAGGAATTTTTTCACCTTTATATAGAAATCATTCTGCCTGGGGTACAAGAAACCAAGAACCATGGGCATTTGATGAAGACACAGAAAATATCATGAAAAATACTTTGAAAATAAGATATTCATTAATCACATACGCATATTCAGAATATATGAAATCAGTAAAAAATTCTAAAACATTTATTACTCCTTTATTTATGGAATACAACACAGCAAGAGCTAAAGAAACAGAAGATCAATTTTTATATGGTGATTCTATAATGGTAACTCCAATTTATATTCAAAATGCAAAAGGAAGGTACGTTCATCTACCAGAAGATAAATGGTTATTCTGTCTTATGAAATCTAATGAAGAAAAGCAAGCAAAAATTTATGAATCAGGAGACCATTATATAAACGTTGAAATGGAAGAAATACCATTCTTTATAAAAGAAAACAGTTTAGTACCTTTTAATGAAAGCATGAATTATGTTGGAGAAAAAGAAATAACTGAAATAACCGTTTTAGGATTCGTAACAGATAAAGCGTTTTATGAAATTTATGATGATGAAGGAACAGATACAAAATATGCTGAAAATTATTCCAAATTGAAAATCGAAGTTAGAAAAAAAGATGAAGAATTTTTATTCAGTGTTAATAAAGAAGATTTTGGTGATTATGAATCAAAAATTAAAATTATACACTTTGAAATATACGATGAAAAGAATATTCTTCATACTCATAAAATAGAGATTTAAAAACAATATTTTTATTGACTTTACAATCAAAATAATATATGTTATAATGAAATCATGAATGATGCTAGGGGTGCTTTATAGCTGAGAAGACTTTTTAAGTCTAACCCTTAAAACCTGATATAGTTAATACTATCGTAGGGAAGCGTAAGAATAAAATCAATACGCTCCCTTATTTAAAGGGAGCTTTTTTATTTAAAAAATTTAATAATAATATTCGGGGAGCTTATAATAATAGGCTGAGAAATAGATGTTATCTATGACCCTTATAACCTGATTTGGATAATGCCAACGTAGGGATTTCTATAGTGAATAATTTTTAAAATGTAGATCCTACCGTTTTGGATCTACATTTTTTTATATTTTAAAGAAAGAGAGGTGATATTTTTATGTATGTTAATGGAAAAGAAATGGATTTACACGGTATTACTTTAGAAAGTTTATTAGACCATCTTAAAATTTGTAAAGAAAGGGTAGTTGTAGAAATTAACTACACAATAGTAGATAAAAACAAGTTTAAAGATTTACTAATAAATAAAGAAGATCGTATTGAAATTGTCAGTTTTGTTGGAGGAGGATAAAGATAAAAATATACATTAACGAGAAGGAACAAATTATAGATGAAAATCTTACAGTATATCAATTAAAAAACAAGATAAAAAGAAATGCAGATATAATAATTTACAATGGTTTTGAAGTAAAAGATGACCATTTTTTAAAAGATGGAGATAATATTTTTTTTATTAAAAAAGGAGAAATCCCATCTTATGATGATTTAGAAAGTTTATTGATTTCAAGGCACACCCCTAATACTCATAAAAAATTGAAAAATGCTTATATAGGAATTGCAGGATTAGGGGGATTAGGATCTAATATTGCAGCCTCTCTCGCTAGAATGGGAATAGGAAAACTTTTACTTGTAGATTATGACTTAGTTGAACCAAGTAATTTAAATCGACAACATTATTTTATAAAAAATATAGGAATGAAAAAAACAGAAGCATTAGAAAAAATATTGAAAGAAATAAACCCTTATGTAAAAGTAAAAACAAAAAATATTTTTCTTGAAAAAAATAACATAAAAACTATTTTTGAAAAAGTAGACATAATAATTGAAGCTTTTGATAACCCCGAAAGTAAAGCTGAAATAGTAAATGTCGTTCTAAAAGATATGACCCAAATTATAATAGCTTCATCTGGTGTTGCTGGATATTATTCTTGTAATCTTATAAAAACAAAAAAAATTAATGATAGATTTTATTTAATTGGCGATGAATTTTCTGAGGCAAAACCAGGATGTGGTTTAATGTCTCCAAGAGTTTCTGTCGCAGCTAATCATCAGGCTAATTTAGCAATAAATATTATATTAAATGGAGGAGATGAAAATTATGGATAATTTATTTATAGGTGGTGTTGAATTAAAAAACAGACTTTTCATAGGAACAGGAAAATTTTCTAATTATGAAATAATTCCAGAAGTGATAGAAAAAAGTGAAGTGCAAGTAGTCACTATGGCTTTAAGACGAGTCGATTTAGAAGAAAAAACAGATAATATTTTAAAATATATCCCCCAAAATTGTATTTTACTTCCTAATACTTCAGGTGCAAGAAATGCTGATGAAGCAATACGAATCGCTCGTTTAGCAAAAGCGATGGGATGCGGAAATTGGGTAAAAATCGAAGTTATTTCTGATCAAAAATATTTGCTTCCAGATAATTACGAAACGATAAAAGCAACAAAAATTTTAGCTAAAGAAGGATTTATAGTACTTCCTTATATGACACCAGATTTGATAGCAGCAAAAGCATTAGAATCTTCTGGAGCAGCTGCCGTTATGCCTTTAGGATCTCCGATAGGCACTAATAAAGGCATAAAAACAAGAGATTTAATAGAAATAATGATAGAAGAAATAAAAGTGCCAGTAATAGTAGATGCCGGAATAGGAAAACCCTCTCACGCAGCAGAAGCTATGGAAATGGGTTCAGCCGCAGTATTAGTAAACACTGCTATAGCAGTGTCTGAAAACCCTGTAAAGATGGCTGAAGCTTTCTTTATGGCAGTAAAAGCAGGTAGATTAGCTTATACATCTAAAATGGGAAAACAAGAAAAATTCGCAAAAGCATCTTCTCCACTAACCGGTTTTTTAAATGAAGGCGAATTTTGATGTCTTTTTATAAAATAATCGAGCATTATAAAAATTTTGATTTCAAATCTTATCTTGAAACAATTAATGAAATTAAAATAAAAAAAATATTAGAAAAAGAAAAAATAAATCACGAAGATTTTTTAGCCTTATTATCTCCCTCTGCTGAAAATTTGTTAGAAGATATAGCTCAAAAATCTCATAATATTTCAGTAAAACATTTTGGAAAAATTATACTTTTATACACACCAATTTATATATCCAATTTTTGTGTTAATCAATGTATATACTGTAGTTTTAATAAAAATTTCAATATAAAACGAAAAAAATTATCTTATACTGAAATAGAAGAAGAAGCAAAAAAAATTTCTGAATCAGGATTAAAACACATTTTAATATTGACAGGAGAATCTAAAGAAAAAACACCCATCTCATATTTATGTGAATCTGTAAAAATTTTAAAAAAATACTTTCATTCTGTTTCAATAGAAATATTCCCTTTAACTACTGATGAATACCGAAAAATTATTGAATCGGGAGTAGATGGTTTAACACTTTATCAAGAAGTGTACGAAGAAAACATATATAAAAAAGTTCATATATCAGGGCCAAAAAGTAATTTTAAATTTAGATTAGATGCCGCAGAAAGAGCTTGTCAAGCAAATATAAGAAGTGTAAATTTAGGAGCATTACTTGGATTAAACTTTTGGCAAAAAGAAATATTCTTTACAGCTTTACACGCTTTGTATATTCAAAATAAATATCCCGATGTAGAAATAAGTATTTCATTACCAAGAATAAGAAATAACATAGGTTCTTATAAAGGGATTGAAACAATTAAAGATAAATCTTTAGTTCAAATGATATGTGCATTGAAATTATTTTTACCATATGTTGGAATAACTATTTCTACCCGTGAAAATAAAAATTTTAGAAACAGCTTAATACCACTCGGAATAACAAAAATGTCTGCCGGTGTTTCTACTTCAGTAGGTGGACATATCTCTGAACAAGGAACACCTCAATTTGAAATTGAAGATAACAGAACCGTTGAAGAAATTAAAAAAGTTATTACAGAAAAAGGATATAAACCAATTTTAAAAGATTGGACTTCATTTTAAGGAGATAAAAATGAACATCAACAGAATATTAGATGCAAATATTAACAGAGCTTCTGAAGGATTAAGAGTATTAGAAGAAATATCTCGTTTTTTATATGAAAACCCAAATCTTACTGAAGAAATCAAAACAGTTAGACACAACATAAGAAAAACATTTCGTGGAAAATCTTTAATTTTATCACGAAATGCTTTGGAAGATATAGGTTATAAAAATTCCATCAAAAGCGAATTAGATAAAAAAGATACCCTGATTCAACTAATAGAAGCAAATTTTAAACGTGTTCAAGAAGCTTTAAGAGTTATTGAAGAAAATTTAAAAATTTTAGGCGAACCCGCACTTTCAAAAAAATATGAATCATTTCGCTTTAATATTTATGATATCGAAAAGTATTTTTATAAACCCTTTTTTCCAAAAACAGACATTTATGGAATTACAAACGAATCCTATGGAAAAAGCCACGTTGAAATTGCTAAAGAACTTATTCAAGCAGGAATTAAAATTATTCAATATAGAGAAAAAGATAAATCTAAAAATGAAAAATATAATCAATGTTTAGAAATCAGGAAAATAACCTCAAAAAAAAATGTTTTCTTTATTGTTAATGATGATATAGATATTGCAATAGCTGTGAAAGCTGATGGCATTCATATCGGACAAAACGATTTACCAGTAGAACAAGTTAAAAAAATTACTTCCAGTTTAATAGTAGGTGTTTCTACCCATAATAAAAATCAAGCGGAAGAAGCTATTTTAAAAAAAGCAGACTATATAGGTGTAGGCCCTATTTTTAACACCGCAACTAAAAAAAACATAGAAAAATCTGACGGATTAAACTATTTAAATTGGGTAACAAAAAACACATCTATACCACATGTATGTATAGGAGGAATTAATGAATCTAATATTTTAGAAGTTAAAAATAGCGGAGGAAAATGCTTCGCAATGATCTCAGAAATTGCTAAATCAGAAAATATAAATGAAAAAGTAAATAAAATAAGAAAAAAATTAAAAGGAGAAAATTAAAATGACTTATACAACTCAAATGGACGCGGCAAAAAAAGGAATTACAACAAAAGAAATGGAAATTGTTGCAAATAAAGAAAAAATAGAAATTAATAAATTAAGAGAATTAATCTCAAAAGGCAAAATAGTTATTCCCGCTAATAAAAATCATAAAAATCTTATTCCGGAAGGAATAGGAGAAAATCTAAGAACAAAAATAAATGTAAATTTAGGAATATCAAAAGATTGTGCAAGTATTGAAAATGAAATGAAAAAAGTAAAAATGGCTCTTGATATGAAAGTAGAAGCAATAATGGATTTAAGCTCCTATGGAAAAACTGAAGAATTTCGAAAAAAACTAATAGAAAACTCTACCGCTATGATAGGAACAGTTCCAATATATGATGCGGTAGGATTTTATGATAAAAAACTTGAAGACATAACAGCACAAGAATTTATAAAAGTAGTTGAAAAACACGCTAAAGACGGCGTAGATTTTGTTACCATTCATGCAGGTTTAAATAGAGAAGCAGTAAATATTTTTAAAAGAAATAAAAGACTTACTAATATAGTTTCAAGAGGAGGCTCTTTAATGTACGCTTGGATGGAATTAAATAATAAAGAAAATCCCTTTTATGAATATTATGATGAATTATTAGAAATTTGCAGCAAATATGATCTGACATTAAGTTTAGGAGATGCCCTAAGGCCGGGAAGTATTAATGATGCAACAGATGCTTGTCAAATCAAAGAATTAATGGTATTAGGAGAATTAACTTTGAAAGCTTGGGAAAAGAATATTCAAGTTATAGTAGAAGGCCCAGGTCACGTTCCTTTAAATGAAATAGAATCAAACATGATTTTAGAAAAAAAGATATGTCACGGAGCACCTTTTTATGTATTAGGCCCTATAGTAACTGACGTAGCTCCCGGTTATGATCATATAACAAGTGCAATAGGCGGGGCAATAGCAGCAAGTTATGGAGCAGATTTTTTATGCTATGTAACACCTGCAGAACACCTTAGATTACCCACAATAGAAGATGTGAAAGAAGGAATCATAGCTTCAAAAATTGCAGCTCACGCAGGAGATATTGCAAAAAAAATTAAAGGTGCTAAAGAATGGGATTATAAAATGAGTAAAGCAAGACAAGATCTAAATTGGAACAAAATGTTCGAATTAGCGCTTGATCCTGAAAAAGCTGAAAAATATCGCAAAGAATCTCAACCAGAAATGGATGATAGCTGTACTATGTGCGGAGAAATATGTTCAATGAGAAACATGAATAAAATAATGCAAAATCAATAATAAAAGGAAGATATAAATGATTTATGTTGTTACGAATAGAAAAGATGCCGGAACAAATTTTTTTAAAAAACTTGAAGAAGCTATCGAAGCAGGAATAGATGCAATAATTGTTAGAGAAAAAGATTTAAAAACAAGTGAGTTATTAGACTTAACTTTGAAAATTAAAAAAATTATAGGAGAAAAAAAAGTAAAATTAATTGTTAATGGCAACTATAACGTAGCAAAAAATGTAAATGCAGATGCTTTTCATATGACATATAAAAACTTTATAAATAAACCATTTTTTAAATCAATTGGAGTTTCTATACATTCAAAAGAAGAAGCTATTGAAGTAGAAAAAAATGGGGCAAATTATATTTTAGCAGGACATATTTTTAAAACAAAATGCAAAGAAAACTTAACCCCTAAAGGAATAGAATGGCTTTCTTCAATAAAAAATGAAGTAAAAATTCCCGTTATCGCAATAGGAGGAATTAATTCAAATAATTTATCACAGCTTGTTAAAATAGGAATAACTAATATAGCAGTAATGTCTTTAATTATGAACTCAAAAAATATTTCTAAAGAAATTAAAAATTTAAAAATGATTTTAAATACTAAGAATTCATAAAAATTATGTGGTGTGACTTGATATCACACCACATTTTTTCTGATTAATTATAACGCTTTTATTTATTTTTAAAAATTCAGAAGATAAAACTTACCTTTTACTTCTCTCCATATAAATATAATTAACGTTACAATTAAAGTTATCGATGGGATAAACCAATCATAATTGTTTATAAAAAAAGATTGAAGAGTGTGTAAAATTATTTTTGACATAAATTATATTTTTACAAATCTCAATGATTTTTCAAGTTATTTTCAGATACTTTCTAACTACCATATCAGGATGTTACACACTTAAATTTACACACTCTTAATTTTCAAATGGAAAAAAGTTTACGGCTCGCTTGACAAAAGCATCCTATAGGAATTTTTTTCATTTGATTCTTCCTCCTTTTGAGCATTTTCCATTTTTTCGTTTCATGTTCTATGTAGTGTAACAGCCACGCGTTTTGTGCACGGCGTTACAGCATTCAAATAACCTTTGAATTTTTTCAAAAGATTAGAAAT
>CAYZNB010000088.1:0-12514 GCA_964478535.1 uncultured Thermotogaceae bacterium | reverse complement strand
TTTCATCCATATTTACCATCAAAGCATTATAATAAAAAAAATTTGTGTCACTTGCAACTTTTCACTATTTAACCGCTTTTCCATTTAAACATTTCATTATTAAAAAAGACTTTGAATTAATTCCCCTCTTGAGGGGTGGCAGCCGAAGGCTGACGGGGTGGACAGGTTTTTAATGTAGTATAACGATCCACTTGACTATAAATTATTATGAACAATCATTCGGGCAGACACGTAGGTCTTGCCTCTATATTTTTAAATAGAATCAAATAATATTTTATGTTTTAAAAAATTCACAAAATGAAATAACACTCAATATAACGCATTTAAAATTGACATTTTAAGTGCGTTATATTATAATATTACAGTATAAACTAAAAAATAGGAGATTTAAAATGTGGTTTAAAATTGATTATCATTCGCCTACTCCAGTATACGAACAAATAAAAGAAAGAATAAAAGAAAATATATTATCTAATAATTTAAAAGAAGGAGATTTTTTGCCTTCTATAAGAGGTTTAGCTCAAGATATTAAAGTTAATCTTAATACTGTTTCAAGGGCTTACAGAGAATTAGAGTTTGAGGGCTATATAACTGCACAAAAAGGTGTAGGTTATATTATTAATAAAACAAATTCTGATATAATTGAAGATGAAATATTAGAAGATTTTAAAAAAATAATTAACAGAGTTTTTAGAAGCAATATATCAAAAAATAAAGTCATAAAAATTATAGATGAAGTTTATGATGGAGGCGAATAATAAAATGTCATTATTGCAAATTAACAGTCTTAAAAAAGTGTATAGATTTGGTCATAGAGCTTTGAAAAAAATAAGTTTTGAAATAAATGAAGGTGAGATTTTTGTTTTGCTTGGACCGAATGGTGCTGGAAAAACAACTACAATAAAATCATTATTAGGAATTGTGAATTCTGGCGGAGAAATCTTTTTCAAAGGTTCTTTATTAAATAATAAAATAATTCTTGAAAATTTTTCTTTTTTACCTGAAGAAAAAAATTTATATGAAAATATGACGGTTGGTTCTTTGATAAAAGAAATCGTTTCTTATAATAAAAATTTTGATTTGATAAAAATTAGAGATTATTTAAATAGATTTGATATTCAAAATAATAAAACAATTAAAAAGCTTTCTAATGGAAATAAAACGATTTTATTTTTAAGTATTGTTTTATCTAAAAATGCGGAACTTTATATTCTTGATGAACCAATGGCTAATTTAGATCCTCTAACTACTAAATTTTTTCTTAATGAATTTAGAAATTTTTCTTACGAAGGTAAAAGCATTTTATATTCTACACATATATTAAGTCATGCTGAAAAAATTTCAGATAGAATAGCTATTTTGAGAGAAGGTAAGATTGTAGTTTGTGACAATATAGACAATTTAAAAACTTTATATAAGGCGTATGTTTATAATGGAGATTTACCTGATTATGTTTCAAAAATAAGTGTTACTGACACTGATTTTCTTTATATTATAAAAGAAGAGATGAATGAACAATATTTGAAAGATTTTCCAAATATGATTGAAGAAAAACTAGGGTTTGAAGATATTTTTGAGATAATCGCAGGGGGTAATTTAAAAAATGTTTAAAAAAGAAATCAAAGATTTGACAATTAAATTTCTTGTTGTACTGATAATTTTAACAGGGTTATTTATTTTTATATTCGCTTCAAAAGATAGTATTATAGAAAGCACACGTGCTCTTTCTAATACAACAATTCCTTTGTTAGGTAACGGCGAACAATACGAGATACTTGCTCAAAAATTAGAAGATTTTAATTTTTATGTTCAGTCTCAATGGTATGCAAAAAATTCGGGTCAGTTTATTCCGTTTATTTCAATTATATTTGCTTTTTCAATCTTTGCTCTTGAAACAGATAAAAAAACATTCTACTTTTTATTAAATATAATAGATAGAAAAAAAATATTTTTTATAAAAACATTTTCTGTTTTTTTCATGATTTTTTTATTAATGTTAATTATATTTTTTATGCCTTTAATATTTGCTTTTAATAATGAATTTAATATACTATTGTCTATAAGGTATTTAATTTCTTTTTTGATAGGAGCATTTTTATGGGGTTCAATAAGCATATTTTTTTCGATATTTTTTAACGATTCTTTAAAATCATTTTTTTCTTCTATAATCGCATTAACCTTAACTACTATAATAGGAATAATGCCATTATTTAATTTTTTTAACACATTTTTATATGTTTTAAATCCTTTTGGTTCAAGTTTTTGGCTCTTTACATTTTTATACTTAATATTAGGGGTTACAGTATTATTATTTTCAAGAAGATATTTTTTAAATAAAGATCTTTAATAATTAAATTTTATCTAATAAAGAACTATGATGTTCTGATCTCAAATATATACCTGTTGTAGAAATATTAGTATGGCCGAGTATATATCTAACTTCTTCAATGTTTTTCCCATTATTTAATAATCTTTTTGCACATGTATGCCTTAATGCGTGAGGGGTGGCTTCAATAAAATTGATGTTTCCACCCTTTTTATTTAGCTTTTTGATTAACTCATTAGCTTTATCGGCATAATTTTTAAATTTTCTTTGTATAGTTCTTGATGTAGGTACAACTTCTTTTTCATTAATAGTTTTTGAAAATAAATAATCTGTATTATTGAATAATAAAGATTCGGCATATTCCTTTGAAATTTTTAAAATTCTTTCTTTATTCCCTTTTCCTATAACGATCATCTCACAATATTCAGTATGAAATATTAAATTTTTTCTTTTTAATGATAATGCTTCTGAAATACGTAACCCCATTTTTATCAAAAGATCAAAAAATATATAGTCTCTATTATTTTTTATAACGGAAAAAAATATTTCTACTTGTTTTTCGGTCATTCCTTTAGGTACTTCTGTAGAGCTTTTTGTTATCGCTTGTTTCCAATAGTTATTTCCGGAGATATATCCGTTTTCAAATAAATAATTTAAAAATGATTTAATCACTATAGTTCTTAATTTGATAGTATTTTTTGCAAGTGTTGAATTTTTTTCAAGGAAATTTAAAAAAGAAAACTTATTAATTCCGTTTTCAACAGCTAAAGGTTTATATAAATTTAAAATTTTTTTGTATTCTCTTAAAGAGCTTTCTGCCGTTCCTTTTACAAATTTAAGTTCGCTTATAAACTCTCTAATATAATTGTCTATAATTTTTTCTTCCATTTTAATCCCACCTAATTAAACTTTACAGTAACTTCTTCTTCCCCATAAGGTACGTAATTAAATTTTTCATACAGATTAATAGCAACAGTATTATCTTTTTCAACCCAAAGCATTGAATTAATTACACCTTTATTTTTAGCATAATCAAATGCTTTTGAAAGAAGTTTTTTTGATAACCCCAAACCCCTATAAATATTATCTACAGCTAAACCTCTTATAAATATACTATTTCCATTATTATAAATAGTAGTATAAATAACCCCATTAACAACATTCGAGGTTTTTGAAATAAAAATCTTATTGTTAGTATCTTTTGCAAATTCTGCAATTTCTTTTTCGGACATTCCAAATTTTTCTTTTCCCAAAGAGTCATAAGTGATTTTAATAATACTTTCTCTTAAATTATCTTCATAATCACAAATGCCTTCTAAATCTTTTAAAATTTTTAAATCATTACATTTATAACCTACATTATGAAAAGTAACTTTTCCGCCAATTTTTTTCAAAGTTGGAATCAAGTTTTCTAAATCATTATTTATATTTTCATCAGAGGCTATTTGAAGTTGAAAATCCTCTTTAGTTTTATTCAAAGAATCTTTTAAAAGAGAAATTAATGAATTTATTGATTTAGAAGTCCAAAAAATTTTTTTAGTACTTTCATGAAAAAATAAAAAACATTCTGTGTTGTTAATTATAATATTTTCATCAATATTATTAAAAAAATCATTTTTATATTCGTTATTATAAAAAAGAGTCTGATACTGCCATTTTTTTATTTCGTTATAATCATTATCAGTCATTTTAAACCTCCAATTTTTAATTTCAATATCATTTTACCACAAAAATTATTAAACTTTTAAATATTGTCATAATTATATAATTTATCTATGATAAAATAAGTTAGCAAGATTAACTAAATTTATTTTGGAGGGATATATGAAAAAAGAAAATTTGTTGACAAATAAATTAGTGGTGGCGATATTGGCGATATTTTCATCAGTTTTATGGGGAAGTGCTTTTCCTGTTTTAAAAATTAGTTATGAGCAACTTGAAATACCTGCAGAAGATGTATGGTCTAAAGTATTATTTGCCGGAATTAGATTTTTTGGTGCTGGAATAATAATATTTTTATTAATATTTTTTTTGAAAATGAAACAAAAATTAGAAAAAAAAGATTTTTTAATGTTATTTTTTCTGGGGATTTTACAGACGACTTTACAGTATTTCTTCTTTTATATAGGAGTTGCAAATACTTCAGGAATCAAATCGGCTATTTTAATTTCAGCAAATACATTTTTAGTTGTAATTTTTTCACACTTTATTTATCATAACGATAAAATGAATATGAAAAAAATTATAGGGCTTTCAACAGGTTTATTAGGGATAATTTTTGTTAATTGGGGTCAAGGTTTCAATTTTTCTTTTACTTTATTTGGTGAAGGTTTTTTAATTTTTTCAGGAATAGTTTCTGCTATTGGTACTATTTTAGCGAAAAAAATGTCAAGCTCATTAAATCCATTTTTTGTAACTGCTTGGCAAATGGTATTAGGTGCTGGAATTATGATAATAATTGGTGGATTAAAAGTAGAACAAGCTTTAAAATTTAATTTTATATCTACTACACTATTAATTTATTCAATGTTTTTATCTGGTATAGCTTTTAGTATTTGGTATGTTTTATTGAGATACAATAAAGCTGGGGAAATCTCTATTTATAGATTTTTTATACCTGTTTCTGGAACTATTCTATCTTCAATTTTTCTTCCTGATGAATATTTTACATTTAATATTTTAATAGCTCTTTGTTTTGTAATGATTGGAATTTATGCAATAAATAAAAAAGAAAAAAAAATTAAGATCTAAAATTGTTTACAAAAAAGAAACTTTTAAAATGTATTATTTTGTTATCATTAATATGTAAACAAAATATTAATGATATGGGGGAATTTTTATGAAAAAATTCTTAAACATTTTAATAGTTTCTTTTTTATTTATATTTTCTGCTTGTATAACAAAACCTCCCGTTGTAGATAAACCACCAAAAGATGGAATTTATTATAAAGCAGAAGGGAATTATATAAAGATTTGGCATGAAGGAAAATATAAAGATGCTTTTTTTAATACTGTAAATATAGGAATTGCTTTACCTGGAAAATATCCAGGAGAAACTGATATTCCAAAAGAATATTATACAAGATGGTTTCAAAAAATTTCTGATATTGGATTCGATTCTATTAGAATTTATACTCTTCACAGGCCTCAATTTTATGAAGCTTTATATGATTTTAATTTAAATAATAAAAATCCTATTTATGTTTTTCATGGGATATGGCTTGATTATAATCATGAGAGCAGTTTATTTGATTATTCAGAAAATTTTGAGCAAGAAATAAGAGAAGTGATAGATGCTGTACACGGAAATGTTCAAATAAATGAAAGATTAGGTAAAGCGTGGGGAAAATATGAGACGGATATTTCAAGGTGGGTTGTGGGATGGCTTTTAGGAAGAGAAGTTGAACCTGAAGAAGTAAGAGATACAAATAATCTTTCAAATGAAACGGAATATAATGGTGATTTTTTTAAAATTGAAGATGTCAATTCAACTACTGTATGGATAGTCAAAAAATTTGATTATACATTAAATTATGAAAAAGAAAATTATAATCAAGAAAGACCTATAAGTTTTTCAAGTTGGCCAACATTAGATCCGTTGGAACATCCTTCCGAAAAAGATAATAAGGAAGAAACGGGAGAAGATCAGCAGCAATTGGAGCTTTACAAAATTAAAAGAACTGGTTCAAAAACTGGTTTTTTTGCAAGTTATCATGCTTATCCATATTATCCAGATTTTATGAATAACGATTTAAAATATCAAGATTATTCAGATGATTATGGAAAAAATCCTTATTTAGGATATTTGAAAGATTTAAAATCTAAATATAAAAATATTCCTTTATATATTGCAGAATATGGAGTTCCTTCAAGTTGGGGAAATGCTCATTTTTCAGATTCTGGAATGCATCATGGAGGACTCGATGAAAAAATGCAAGGAATATACAGCGCAAGAATGTTAAAAAACATTTTTGATTCTGGTTGTATGGGAGGAGCTTTTTTTGCACTTTTTGACGAATGGTGGAAAATTTGTTGGATAAATGATCACATTACTAAAAGAGAAAATTACCATTTATGGCATGATATGACTAACCCTGAACAAAATTATGGTCTTATAACTTTTGATGCGGGAATAATTAAAAAAGAAATGATTTTTGAAGGAAGCGAAGAAACAAATTTTGTTGATAGAATATATGCTCAAATTGATTATCAATATTTTACTTTAGATATAAAATTAAAAGACAATATAAATTCAGAATTTTTTTATATTGCATTTGATATGTATGGTGATGATAAAGGAGAAACTACTATTTTAACTCCTAATACTCCTGAAAATGAAGCTATTACGATTGATAAAAAATCACAGTTGTTAGTTGAAGTAGATTTGCATGATTATTTTGCGCAACTTTATGTTGCGAAAGATTACGACCTTTTTGGGATTTGGCATATAATAAATGGGAATTATGAAATTCCAGAAGGGTTGAGAGAAGATTTGTGGAATGAAGTAAAATGGAAAAATAATAACGCTTACACAACAAAAGATGGCAGAGAAATAGAAGAAACTATACATGAAATTGGAAAATTAAAAGTGAGAGAATCGTACGAAGAACCTTCAAATCTTGATGCTTTAGTAAAAAGTTGGAGAAATGTTGTTTTTAGATTGCCTTGGACGTTATTACAATTTGCAGATCCTTCTAATCTTGAAGTCGTTTATTTTAATGACAATAATTACTACTATGAAAAAAGTTCTGGAATTTCTTTAACTATGATTATAATAGATGAAGAAGGTAATGAGATTATAGAAACTGAAAAAATTAGTTGGAAAGAGTGGGATGTAAAAGATGTTTTGAATTTTGTTGAAAAAGATAAACAGACAACATCTTATTTTAAGAGAAATACTTCTTCTATTCCATTTATATTGTTTTAGAAACCAAAAATTTACTTATTTGAATTAATCAATTCACAAAAAGAGTTTTTTTTTAAAATACTATTGTTAGTATTTGCATATAATGAATTTTTTGGGGGTGTTTTTATATGGTGTATAAAATAGATGACAGTAGAGAAATTATTTTTATAGAGTTATCAAGTATAGAAGAAACTACAGATTTTTTTAATCTTAAAAACACAATTATTGAAAAACTTGATGAAAGTAAATATGATGTTGTAGTAGATCTAAAAAATGTAAATTATGTTGATAGTATGTGTTTAGGAGTTTTAATCTCTATTCAAAAGAAAGTTTTAGAGTATGGAGGTTCTTTTGTTATAAAAACTCTTTCTGCTGATTTAAAAAAACTTTTGCAAGCAAATAAAGTTAAAAATATTCTTGAAATATGAAAAAATGGTGATTTCTATATGAAATCACCATTTTTTTAAAAAGATTTTAAGAATGAAAAGTTTATAATAGATTAAAAGAAAAAAACTTGGAGGTCTATTGTGAAAAAATTTAATTTTTGCATTTTGATAATTTTTTTAACTACAGGAATGAGGATTTTCTCAAATAATTACATTAGCAATTTTAATGAAGAATATGCCGAAGATTCTTCTGAATTGATATATGTTCAAAATATTTTTAATTTTGAATTCAATTCTTTTTTTTATGAGATAAACGATATTAAAATTGATAATGTATATTCTTTAGTTAGTTTTTATGAAAATGTGAATTTTATTTTTAAAGAATATGATTTTTTTCATTATGCGGAAAATCAAAAAGAAGTTTTTGAAGATTTTAAAGATTCTACTGATACAAAAATTTTTCTTTCTCAAAAAGCTTTTGGACAATTATATGAAAACTTTGGTTTTTCTTCAGAAATGAAATCTCTATTTTTTTCGAGAAATGGCGATTTTGATAAGAATATAAGTTTTGATTATATGGATTTTTTCATTTTTCAATATTTTTTAGATTCGTTAGTCCTTGTTTTTGAAAATGATCTTTTCGATTTATTTGAAAGTGATATAATAAATATGCTTAATAATGAAGCTTATTTAATATACAAAAAATATTACGAGAGTTATTTTAGTAAAGATAATTATGATTTTGATGTTATGAAAAAAATGCTATTAGAATTATCTGAATTAAATAAAGAAAACAATTTTATTTATTTAAAAGATATTATTTCAGATAACTATATGGTTTTAAATTTAAAAAATGGTTTTGTTGATAATATTATAAAAACTTTAGATAAAATAATAAATTTTTATTTCTTTGAAAAATCTTATAAACATCAAAAAGAATATATTTCTTTTTTTGAATTGGTATTTTTGATTTATGATTTAGATTATTTATTTTTTAATGAGGAAAATTATGAAATGTCTTTTTCAGATATTTTTGATTATAAAGTTGAAGATTTTTTTTCTTATAGAAGTAATTACAATTTAAAGATTAACAATAGGGACATTAACAGTTTTATTGAGTTTGTTATTTCATTAAATCATTCGTTAAATAGTTCTATAATAGAAATTGAAGAAAATTTTTATCATAAATACAATTTTAAAGATCTCGGGATAAATTTTTCTATACCTTTAAAAACAGAGATAAATTATTCTATTAATTCTTACAAGATTCAAAGAACTATCGATTTAAAAAATTCTAATATAGGGATTCACCCGGATATAATTGATAATCTTTTTTATTTATCTTTATTTTTAAGTATTGAAAGTGTCGATGGCATTTATTTAGCTTTAAGAAATATTATAGATAATATAGCGTTTGTTAAAATTGATGGAACTGATTTGATTATGGATATAGAAATTGATAATTCAATAAAAATAGAGTACAAAATAAAAAACATCTTTTCTTCTTTATATATAAATTTATTAATATTGATAATATTAAATGTGTTCAAATTTTATATGTAAAAACCGCCAATAAAGGCGGTTTTTATTTTAATTTATTTTATCTATTAATGATTTTATTTTGTTTTCTATTATTTCAATTTTATGTTTAGAATTTTCTAATGTATCAGCTACAGAATAAATATATACTTTAAGTTTTGGTTCTGTTCCTGAAGGTCTTATCGCATACCAAGAGCCATCATCAAATATATATTTCATAACGTTAGAACTGGGAATATCTATATTTTTTACGACGTTATTAATAACATCAGTTTCTTTTTGTTCTTTGAAATCAATATAATTAATTAATGAAATATTTTCTATTTGTTTAGGGAAGTTTTTTCTAAATTCAATCATTATTCTACTTATTCTATTTTTACCTTCAATTCCTTCAAGAACTAATGAAAAGTTTTTTTCCAGATAATAACCGTATTCTTCATATAAAGAATTTAAAACTTCTATTAAAGAGAGATTTTGCTTTTTATAATACGCAGCTGCTTCCACAAGAAGCATAGCAGAAACGATAGCATCTTTATCTCTTACAAATGTTCCAGCAGTATATCCTATACTTTCTTCATATCCTAAAATAAAATCATATTCATCGATTAATTCATTAAGTTTACCACAAATATTTTTGAAACCTGTTAAAGTTTCAAATGTATCTACACCATATTTATCTGCTATTACTTTTCCTAAATCTCCTGTTACTATAGATTTTATTATCATAGATTTGTTTTTTAAAATATTTTTTTCTTTCATTGTAGTCAACAAATAATTAACTAATAAAACAGCTGTCTGATTACCTGTTAAAAATTTATAACTACCATCTTCTTGTTTTATTTCAACAGCAAGTCTATCGCAATCAGGATCTGTTGCGATTAGTAAATCTGCATTCAAATTTTTCCCTAATTTTTCTGAATATTCAAATGCTTTAGGGTCTTCAGGGTTAGGATAAGGAGCTGTGGTAAAATTAGGATCAGGATTTTCTTGTTCAGGAACCACATGAATATTCTCAAATCCTCTTTCTTTCAATATTCTTCTTACAGGTTTATTTCCTGTTCCGTTTAAAGGTGTGTATACAACACAAATATTTTTATCGATATCAGTGTCTCTTAAAGATAATGTTTTAATTTTTTCCATGTAAGTATTTTCAATGTCATCATCTAATATTATAATTAATCCCTTTTCTTTTGCTTCTTCAAAATTCATTAAATTGATTTTAGAGAAATCATTAATTTTAGCAATGTTTTCCATTATTGGTATAGCAACATTATCTAATATTTGTGCTCCATCTTCCCAATATGCTTTATATCCATTATAATTTTTAGGATTATGACTTGCTGTTATCACAATTCCCGAAATTGTTTTTAAGTATCTAATCGCATATGATAATATAGGAGTAGTGCATATGTCTTTAAATAAATATGTTTTTATTCCATTTGAAGCAAATACTTGAGCTGCTATAATAGAAAATTCATCAGAATAATGTCTTACATCGTGAGCTATAACTACTCCTCGTTTTTTCGCTTCTTCACCATGTGAGGAAATAAAATCTGCAAGTCCTTGCGTAGCTTTTGAAATTATATATTTGTTCATTCTATTGGTGCCTGCTCCTATAATTCCTCTTAAACCAGCCGTTCCAAATTCTAATTCTGTATAAAATCTATCTTGTATTTCTTTTTCATCGTTTTTAATGCTTAAAAGTTCTTCTTTTGTTTTTTCGTCAATTACTGGATCTTGCAACCATTTTTGATATTCCGTCATATAATCTTTCATGCTTCTTCACCTCCGTAATTTTTAAATGCTTCATATATATTATTACAAGCTTTTTCTAAAATGGCTTTAGGACAACCTACATTCATTCTGAAAAAACCTAATCCTTCAGTTCCGAAAACACTTCCTTTTTCTAATCCTACTTTAGCTTTTTCTATAAATATTTTTTGTAATTTATTTTCATCACCAAATCTTCTAAAATCTAACCAAAGCAAATATGTTGAGTCAGGTTTTGGAATTTTTACTTCTGGAAGTTTTTCGCTAAAAAAAGAAATTACATAATCAATATTTGATTCTAAATAAATCAATAGTTCTTCTAACCATTCATTGCCATACTTATAAGAATTCATTAAAGCTTCTATTCCAAAAATATTAGACATATGAGTTCCATATCTTTCAATAGTGTTATTAAATTCATTTCTTAAATATTTATTTGAAATAACAGCATTTGCTGTTTCAAGACCTGCTATGTTAAATGTTTTGCTTGGAGCATAAAAAGTTACTGTGATATCAGCAATTTCATCAGAAATACTTGCGAGTGGGAAATGAGTGTTTTTTTTATATACTAAATCTGAATGTATTTCATCAGAAATTATTATTACATTATATTTTTTACATAGATTAGCCATTTTTATCAGATCTTCCATAGCCCAAACTTTTCCAATAGGATTATGAGGACTACATAAAATAAACATTTTTGTATTTTTATCGGATATTTTTTTTTCAAGATCTTCATAATCAATAGAATAAGTGTTATCTGAATTATGAATCAAACTGTTTTTTGCAATATTTCTACCATTATTTTTAATTACATCAAAAAAAGGATGATAAACTGGAGTTTGAATTAAAATATTATCTCCTGGTTTTGTAAAAGAGTGAACTGCTATTTTTAAACCGCTAACTACTCCGGGTGTGAAAGATATCCAGTTTTCTTTAATTTCCCAATCATATTTTTCTTTTATCCAATTTATCATAGCTTTATAATAAGACTCAGGTCTAAAAGTATATCCAAAAACTCCATGTTCTGCTCTTTTCTTTAAGGCTTCAATCACTTGCGGAGGAGATTTAAAATCCATATCCGCTACCCACATAGGTATCAAATCATCTGTTCCATAAATATTTTTCAGAAAATCCCACTTGAATGAATTCGTTTTTTTTCTATCAATAATTTCATCAAAATTAAAAATTTCAACCACCTTCCTTAAAAATTATAGTTTAAAATTATTTGCTTATATATATTGTACAACAAATTATCTCAATTAATCAATTTTTTTGAATAAAATTTTGATAATACGCACTATTCATTTTTTAATAAAAGAAATATGATTCTATGTAGGTTTTGGTGAGTTTTTTGGATAGCAGAAAGTAGAAAGGAACAACATTTTAATATTAACCGTTTTTTGCTTTTAATGTAGTGTAACAGCCACGCTGAACTTTGCACGGCGTTACAGCACTTATGACAACGTTGGTTAATAGAAAGTTGACCAGAAATAACGCTAAAACAAGCATTTGTAATTAATTCCCCTCTTGAGCTATGTCGTAAACTTAAGAGAAGAAAGAAAAAATTTTAATAGAATAAAAAAA
>CAYZNB010000087.1:0-12518 GCA_964478535.1 uncultured Thermotogaceae bacterium | reverse complement strand
AAACAAATTTCGCTCGGTCAAAAACTTGCTAAAAATAGCAAACTCGCTACGCTCAAACATGCTATTTTCTTACGCATTTTTTGATTCGCTCAATTGTTTTTTTGACGAAAATTCTCAATTGTTCGCTACTTTATTTCATCCATATTTACCATCAAATCATTATAATTAAAACCTGTCTAAAAGATTACTTTAAACATTTCACCAATTAACCGCTTAAACGTTTTTTTTGTTTCACTTGCCACTTTACACTTTACACTATTTAAGGGCTTAATCAATTAAACATTTTTTTGTTTTTCCTTACCAACCGACCAACTGTCTACTGACCAACTTTAAAATCCATATTTACCATCAAATCATCATAAAAAAAGACTTTGAATTAATTCTTCTCTTGAGGGGTGGCAATCGAAGATTGATGGGGTGTAGAGTTTTTAAATGTAGTGTAACAGCCACGCATTTTCTGAACGGCGTTACAGCGTTTATGATAACCTAGATATTTTTATAGATAGTATTAGGAAAGTCATAAAACAATTTTTAATAATTAAGTAGTAAATACGAATAAATTATTGGGGGTGTGAAAATGAAAAAGATATTTTTAGTATTTTTAATTGCAGTTTTGTCTTTAACAAGTTTTTCTTATTTCAATCTTTATGAACCAAAAGTTTTAAATAATGGTCAGGGGTCTTTAGGATTGGGAACAAACTCCATTTTTAGATACGGAATTTTAAATGTTATGGAAGTTGGGTTAAGTCCTATTCCATATGTGAAAATTGGAATGAATGCAGGAGATCTTTGGGGTAGTGTAGGCTATGCACAATTTTACGAGTCAATGCTCTTTTTGAGTGTGGGAAAATATAATGAAAATTCTACTTTTTATTTAACTGGAATGTATGTTGAAGATGCGTGGGTTCATGATGAGAATAAAAAACAAGAAATAGCGGTTTTGCCAGTTATTGAATTAAAGCGTGAAGATCCTATTGGAAACATAAAGTTATTTGGCGGGTATAATTATAATTTATCCGATAAAACACATCGAGGCTTTACTGCAGTTCAGGTGGGAAGTTATTTTGATTTTAATTGGTGGAAATTTAAAGATGTATATCTTTATGGAGGTTTGGGGGTTAATATTCCTTTTAAAGGATTGACAGATAGTATAATTATATTAGCAGGATTTGATACTTATTTTAATTTTTTTGATTAATAAAATAAAAAGAGCGGTATTTTACCGCTCTTTTTATTTATGATATTGTACAAATTAATTGATCTCCATCTACTGTGTCGCCTTTTTTTACATAAACTTTTGATACTACTCCTGAAAATTCCGAAGGAATTTCATTTTCCATCTTCATTGCTTCTATAACTACGATTTTATCGCCTTTATTTACTTTATCTCCTTCTTTTACGAAAACATCCAAGATTGTTCCAGGTAAAGGAGCAAGTAGATTGTTTCCTCCTGAAGCAGAAGGAGAAGATTCTTTTATAGATTCTGGAGTTTTTTTAACTTCTGCGGGTTTTGCCTCAGCAGGTTTCGTAACTTGAACTTGTTGTTGTGATTGAGTTGGTTGAACATTTTGTGTTTGTTGATCATTTCCTAATTCTTGAACTTCAACATCATAAGAAACGCCATTAACTTTTACCATGAATTTTTTTAACATTATTAAGAATACCTCCAAAAGATTATTATTTTTTTCTCCAAATAACTATAGGGGAAATAGAACCCCATCTGGAAAATGACTGTGGTTGTTCAACGGGAATACTCTTTTTTACTGATTTTATAACAAAATTATTTTCTAAACATAATGATAATGCTGCAGATATTGCCGCAACTATTTCTTGGGAGTCATCCTCCGAATTTTTATTTTTTGTTTTTTCAACCATAGGATTATTTGAAATTATTTTTTTTTCTTCAATCTTCGTAGGGATCGTTGTTATAATATTTTTTTTCTTTTTTTTCTCTAAAAAAGAAAAAAATTTAAAAGTTTTTAAAATAATTATTAAAAGGGCTAATACTAAAAAAACTATTAAAATACCAGCTATACTAATGAATATAATTTCTTGCATTTTGTAACCTCCTATAATGGAATGTTACCATGTTTTTTAGCGGGTTTAGCTTCTGCTTTTGTCATAGCAATATTCAAAGACCTAAATAAAATTTCTCTTGTTTCTATAGGGTCTATTACATCTTCTATATAACCCCTACTTGCAGCTTCGTAAGGATTAGCAAATCTTTTTTTGTAATCTTCAATTTTTTCTTTTCTTGTTTCTTCAGGAGATGAAGAAGATTTAATATCTTTTGCAAAAATGATGTTAGCAGCGCCGTCAGGTCCCATTACTGCAATTTCAGCTGAAGGCCAAGCATATACAAAATCTGCACCAAGATGTTGTGAAGACATCGCAATATAAGCTCCGCCGTATGCTTTTCTAATAATTAAAGTTAATTTTGGTACAGATGCTTCTGAATAAGCGTAAAGCAATTTTGCTCCATGTCTTATTATTCCGCCATGTTCTTGGCCTACGCCTGGTAAGAAACCTGGAGTATCAACGAGTGTAACTATAGGTATGTTAAAAGCGTCACAGAATCTAATGAATCTTGCAGCTTTATCAGAACTGTTTATATCGAGAGCTCCGGCTAATATTTTTGGTTGATTAGCAATAATTCCTACAGATTTTCCTTTAATCCTTGCAAATCCTACAACAATATTTTTTGCAAAATGAGGTTGTATTTCAAAAAAACTTTCGTTATCGAATACTTTGCTTATTATATCTCTTACATCGTAAGAAATCTTTGGATTTGGAGAAACAACATCATAAATAGATTCATCAATTGCATAATTAGTGTCAAAATCTTGTTGTTTAACAGGGTCAAGATTATTTGCTGGCATATAAGATAACAATCTTTTTGTCATCTGCATAGCTTCTTCATCATTTTCAGCAATTAAATGAGCAACTCCACTTTTTGCATTGTGGACCATAGCTCCACCAAGATTTTCTTTATCAACATTTTCGCCTGTAACGGCTTTAATAACTTCCGGGCCTGTTATGAACATTTGAGATGTTTTATCGACCATTATTGTAAAATCAGTAATAGCTGGAGAATAAACAGCGCCACCAGCACAAGGGCCTGATATAACTGTAATTTGAGGAATAACGCCTGAAGCTAAAGTGTTTCTATAAAATATTCCGCCATAACCATATAAAGCATCTACGGCTTCTTGAATTCTAGCTCCGCCAGAATCATTAATTCCTATTATGGGAATTCCGTATTTCATTGCTAAATCTTGAATCTTGATAATTTTTTTTGCGTGCATTTCTCCAAGAGATCCACCTTGAACAGTGAAGTCTTGAGAGAAAATAGCCACTTTTTGTCCGCTAATAGAGCCAAAACCTGTAACTACGCCATCGTAAGGAAAAGATTTTTTATCAAGATCAAAATAAGTGCTTCTATGTTTCACGAATATATCAATTTCTTCAAAAGAGTCTTCATCTACTAAAAGATTTATTCTTTCTCTTGCAGTTAATTTACCAAGTTTGTGTTGTTTATCAATTTTTTCTTGACCACCACCTAAAGTTAATTTTTCTTTTCGCTTTTTAAATTCGTTAACAAGTTCCATAAATTTTTCATCAGGCATAAAAATCCTCCCTTTTATTTAAAAGTTTATTGATGTTGTACTAATTCAGTTAAAATTCCTCCAGAAGTTTTTGGGTGTAAAAAAGCAACCAAAGTATTATGTGCGCCAATTTTAGGTTCTTCTGAAAGTGGTTTGAAACCCAGTTCTTTAGATTTAATGATCATTTCTTGGACGTTTTCTACTTCATATGCAATATGATGGAATCCAGGACCTTTTTTTTCTAAAAAACCGGAAACTTCAGAGTTTTCTCTTGTGGGTTGTAAAAGTTCGATTTTTGTATCTCCAAATTTCAGAAAAGCAACTTTAAGACCTCTTTCTTCTATTATTTCTTCTCCTAAAGATTCTACTCCCAACAATCCTGAATATAATTTTAAAGCTTCTTCAATTGAATTTACAGCTATTCCGATATGATCAATTTTAGTGTTCACTATAATTAGCCTCCTCAATTAATTTTTTTATATAATTATTTTTTGTTTGTACTAAAGATTCGTTTTCTGGTTGATAGTCATTTGTTATTTTATCAAGTATTCTTATTAAATTACTTCTAACACGTCTTTTTGTACGTCTTTTTTCTATATCGTTAATTTTCCCTGTTTCCTTTAAAATTATTTTGTGCTCTTCGATCCAATCAGTTAATTCTTTTATTCCTGTATTCATAATAGCTGAAACAGGAAAAATCTTTCTTTGAGACTTTTCTTCAGATTCAAGACTTAATGTGTTTTTCAAATAAATTAAAAATTTATTTGAATCAGTTAAATCACATTTATTAACTATATAAGAATCAGCAATTTCCATTATTCCAGCTTTAAAAAGTTGAATTTCATCTCCACCATCTGGTGACATAACTAATAAAATAGTATCAGCTACATAAACAACTTCAATTTCTGATTGCCCGGCACCAACGGTTTCAACTATTATTTTTTCAAAACCAAAAGATATTAAAACATCTACAATATCGTAAATAGAATCGCATAAGCCTCCAACGCTACCTCTGCTAGCAACACTTCTTATATATACATTTTCAGATTTAGAAATATTTCGCATTCTTATTCGGTCGCCCAAAAAAGCCCCACCACTAAAAGGGCTGCTAGGGTCTACTGCAAGAACAGCAACTTTTTGATTTTCTGAAACAAAATTATCTACAACTTTAGAAACCAAGGTGCTTTTTCCAGCACCTGGGCTTCCTGTTATTCCGATAATTTGAGAATTATTAGTGTTTTTAGGTAATTTCGAAATAATTTCCCAAGCATTTCCTACATTGTTTTCTACAAGAGAAATCATTTTAGATAATGAAGCTATATCACCTTGTTTAAATAAATCAATATGTTTTTCAAACTTGTTTTCCCAAGACAATTTCTTTCACCCTTTCAATTATAACGTTGAGCGAAGTTCCTGGTCCAAAAACGGCGTTTACTCCGATACGTTTTAATTCAGGAATATCATCTTCTGGAATAATTCCGCCTAAAAAAACAGGAATGTTTTCAATATTTCTTTCTTTCATTAATTGAATAATTTTATCGCATAATCTTAAATGAGCCCCCGATAAAACTGATAAGCCAATTATATCAACATCTTCTTGTATTGCTGTTTCAACTATTTCTTCAGCAGATTGTCTTATGCCAGTATAAATTACTTCCATGCCAGCATCTCTTAAAGCTCTTGAAACTACTTTTGCCCCTCTATCATGTCCGTCAAGTCCTGGTTTTCCAACTAAAACTCTTATCTTTTTTTCCATCTCAAAGCACCTCCGTTATAATATTACCGATTCATTGAATTCACCGTATACATCTCTTAAAACATCAGCAATTTCACCTAAAGTAGCATAAGTTTTAACGGCTTCGAGAATAAACGGCATAACATTTTCATTTGAATTTGCAGCATTTTTTAAACTTTCAAGAGTATTTTTAACTTTGTCATTATCTCTTTCTGTTTTTAGTTTTTTTAATTTAGCTTTTTGGTTAGCTTCTACTGCAGGATCCATTTTTAAAATTTCTCTTGGAGGTTCTTTGTCACTAACAAATTTATTTACCCCAACAATTATATTTTCTTTGTTTTCTATTCCTAATTGTGCAGAATAAGCAGAATTTAATATTTCTTTCTGAACGTAACCAGTTTCTATTGCTTTTACCATTCCGCCAACTTCTTCGATTTTATTTATATATTCCATAGCTTTATCTTCAATTTCTTTTGTTAAAGATTCGATTAAATAAGAACCTGCAAGAGGATCTATCGAATCAGAAACTCCTGTTTCATGAGCGATAATTTGCTGAGTTCTTAAGGCAATTGTTGCTGATTCTTGTGTAGGTAAACCTAATGCTTCGTCAAAAGAATTCGTGTGTAAAGATTGTGTTCCGCCTAAAACAGCTGCTAAAGCTTGAATTGCAACTCTTACTACATTATTCATAGGTTGTTGTGCCGTCAAAGTAGAACCTGCTGTTTGTGTGTGGAATTTTAATTGCATAGCTCTTGGGTTTTTTACATTAAATTTTTCTTTCATAATTCTTGCCCATAATTTTCTTGCAGCTCTAAATTTTGCAACTTCTTCAAGGAAATTGTTGTGAGCATTAAAAAAGAACGATAAGTTGTTTCCAAATATATCAGGATCAAGTCCAGCTTGAATTGCTGCTTCTACATAAGCCATACCATCTGCTAAAGTAAAAGCAATTTCTTGAGCAGCGTCAGCTCCAGCTTCTCTTATATGGTAACCACTAATACTTATTAAATTAAATTTAGGTAGATGTTTTGAACCATGTTCAAATATATCTACAATTATTTTCATTGATGGTTTAGGTGGGAAGATATATGTGCCTCTTGCAATATACTCTTTTAAAATATCATTTTGAATAGTACCTCTTATTTGATCAGGGGTTACGCCTTGTTTTTCAGCAACAGCGATTAACATTGAAAGTAAAATTGAAGCAGTTGAGTTAATTGTCATAGAAACACTAACTTTATCTAAAGGAATTTCATGAAATAAAATTTCCATATCTGCAAGAGAATCTATAGCAACTCCTACTTTACCAACTTCTCCATCAGCCATTTCATTATCCGAGTCATAACCTATTTGAGTAGGAAGATCAAATGCAACAGATAATCCGGTTTGACCTTGTTCTAATAAATATTTATACCTTTTATTAGACTCTTCAGCAGAAGAAAATCCAGCATATTGACGCATGGTCCAAAATCGGCTTCTGTACATAGTAGGTTGAACACCTCTTGTAAAAGGATATTCGCCAGGAAAACCTATATCTTCCTTATAATCAATATTCTCAACATCCTCAGGAGAATAAACTCTTTTTAATTCTTTTCCGTAAGTTGTTTTAAATTCACTCTTTCTTTCTGGGAATTTAGAAATAGTTTTGTTAACAAGATTTTTTTCCCAACTTTTTTTTGCTTCCTTTATGACTTTTAAGTCATCAGTTTCAGGCATTAATTTGCACCTCCAGAATTTGATGGTTTAATAATAATATAATCAATATATATTTTACAATAAAAATATTAATATTACAAACAGAAAATATGAAATATAGTGGCATATATATAACATAATGAAAAAAATTTCACGATAATTGTCAATATTATCTTGAAAATGATTATTGAGTAGAACAATTTTTGTGGTATTATTATATGAATGAAGAAATGTATTGGGGGGATGAAATATGAGTGATAAAGTTTATGCAAAAATAATTGATGGGGAAATAATCTTTTATTTTGAAAAAGGGCATACGCAAAAAGAGTTGTATGATAGTTTTCAAGAAAAAATTTCTATGATGAAAAATTTTTTCAACATAGGAGACAGCATTTATATTTTCCTTGAGGATGAATCTCAGTATAATTTGTTACCTAAAATAGCCAAATTTGCCAAAGAGGTTGATTTAAAATTATCGGGAGCATATTTTGGGGATATTCCAAGTGCAAAGAAAGCTAAAAAAGATCTTATTTTATCTAACACAAAAATATATAGAAAACATGTGAGATCAGGACAAGTAATTGATAATCCTGGAGATATTATAATATTTGGCAATATTAATCAAGGGGCTGAAGTTAATGCTGGTGGAAGTGTGATAGTTTTTGGAAAAGTTTATGGAACTATAAGAGCAGGTCTTAACAATCAAAAAAATGTATTTGTTATTGCATCAAAAATGGAATCAGCACTTGTAGAAATTGCTCATATACCTTTTTTTAATCATACATGGCCTGAAACTCCAGTTTCTATAAGAGTGCAAAATGAAAAAGCTTTAGTTGAATCATTAGAATTATAAATACAGGAGGAAAGAAAATGAAAACAGACGAACTACTGAAAAAACTATGTAATGAATTCGGTGCAAGTTCGTATGAAGATCGAGTGATGGATTTAGTTGAAAATTCTTTAAAAGAAGAATATAAAGAACTCGATTTTTATAGGCCTGGCACTGGAAGCTTAGTTGCAAAATATGGTAAAGGCGGTAAAAAAGTAGCTTTTTTTGCGCACATCGACGAAATAGGTGTAGTAGTTTCAAATATCGTTGATGAAGAATTTGCAAGAGTAGAAATGATAGGCGGTGTTGATGCAAGAACTTTGATTGCAAAAAAAGTTAAATTTGTTACAAAACATGGTGAAAAAATAGGTGTAGTAGGAATGTTAGCACCGCATCTTCAAGCAGCAGATTCGAGAGGAAAATCACCTTCTTTTGATGAGTTGTTTGTGGATTTTTCTTTTTCTGGGGGAACAAAAGATATTTCAGTAGGTGATATTGGGTATATAGATTTTGAAGCCGTAGAACTTCAAAACAAAATGATATCAGCAAAAGCACTTGATAATAGAGTGGGAGCAGTTGTAATAGCAAAAGCACTTGACTATTTAAAAGAATATAAGTTTGATGGCGAGTTATATTTATGTTTCAACCGAGGTGAAGAAATAGGATTAGTAGGTGCTAAAGGTATGGCATATGAAGTAAATCCTGATTATGCTATTGTAGTAGACGTTGCTTTTGGTAATGAAAATATACCTCATATGGAAACTTTGAAAATTGGAGAAGGTCCAGCAATTGCTACTGGAGCACCTATAACCCCAAAAGTTTTTGATGATTTAACCAAAATAGCTGAAGAAAATAATTTGAATTTCCAATTAGAAGTTGCAGCATCAAGAAGTGGAACAGAAGCGGATATTGTTCAAATAACGAGAACGGGAATAGCTACAGGGCTTGTTTCAGTGCCTATATTAAATATGCATAGCCCCGTAGAAGTTGTAGATGTTAAAGATATTGAAGCGGCAGCCAAACTTCTTGCAATTTTTGCAGTAAAAGAGGTGCGTGAATAATGAGAAAATATTTAAAAGAATTAGTTGATTTAAATGGAATTCCTGGAAAAGAAACAAAAGTAAGTGAGTATATAGAAGAAAAAATTAAAGAAAAAGTTGACGAAATACATAAAGACATATTAGGAAATTTGATAGTTTTGAAAAAAGGAAAAAATAACTCAAAGAGACAAATGGTAGCAGCGCATATGGATGAAGTAGGTTTTTTAATAAGTAAAATAAATGAAGATGGAACATTCAACATAGTTCCAGCTGGAGGAGTTGATCCAAGAGTCGTTAAAGCTCAAAGACTTATGATTAATGGAGAAATACCAGCAGTTGTTAATTCGAAACCTATTCATTTAGATAAAAATCTTGAATCAGTTGAAGGTTATGATTCTATAAAAGTGTTTGCAGGATTTACAAAAAAAGAGCAAACTAAAGGAAAAGTAAAAATAGGGGATATGGTTACTTTTGATATAAAATATATTGAAAATGAAAATCATGCGATTGCTAAAGCTTTCGATGATAGAGCAGGTTGTTCTGTTATGATGGATTTAATTGATTATTATCATGAAAATAACATTCTTCCTGAATACGATACTTATTTTTGTTTTGTAGTGCAAGAGGAAACAGGATTAAGAGGAAGCGGATCAGCAGCTGAATATGTAAAACCTGATGCGGCACTTATTCTTGAAGGAACTACAGCAGGAGATAATCCAGAAAATGAACCTGGAAAATGGGCAACACATTTAGGAAATGGTGCAGTATTAACTTTTATGCATAGTGGAGTTGTTCTTGACGAAGATTTATATAATATGGTAGTAAAAACAGCTAAAGAAAATAATATAAATCATCAATTTAAAATGAGAACGGCAGGAGGAACGGACGCTGCAAGATTAGCAAAAACAATGTATGGAATACCAGCAGCGGTCATATCAGTTCCTTGTAGATATTTACATTCACCTAATACAATAATTAATCTTAGTGATTATGAAAATGTTTTTAACATCAGCAAAATTTTACTTACTGAAGGGAGGATTATTAAATAATGAAAGAATTAATTAAAAAAATTACTGAAATATATTCGCCAAGTGGAAGAGAAACAATGGTGAGAGAGTTTATAAAAGAGGAAATAAAAGATTACGTGGATGAAATAAGAGTAGATAAATTAGGAAATTTAATGGCTGTAAAAAAAGGAACAAGTGGAAAAACAGTTCTTTTTGACGGACATATGGATGAAATAGGTTTCGTTGTTACACATATTCTTGAGAACGGATTCTTAAAAGTAGAAGCAGTAGGAGGACAATCGCCAGCTAATCTTTTAGGAACAAGAGTACAATTTAATGGAAGAATAGGTGTTTTTGGAATGGAAGGCGAAACTATGAAAGATTTAAGAGGGAATATGACAGCTCTTAGTTTAGATAATATGTTTGTTGATATAGGTTGTGAAACAGTTGAAGAAGCAGAGAGTTTAGCTCCTATAGGAACTTTTGGAACTTTTGTTGATGGATTTGAAGATCTTGGAGATAAAATGATTTCAAAAGCAATGGATGATAGAATTGCTTGTGCAATTATGATTCAAGCTATTAAAGAAATGAAAGAACCTAAAAATACTTGTATATTTGCTTTTACAGTACAAGAAGAAGTTGGGATTGTAGGAGCAGCAGTTGCAGCATACGATTATGATGTTGATATGGCGATAGCTATAGACGTAACAGCATCTGCAGATATGCCAAAATCTTTAAAAAGAATGAATATGAAATTAGGAAACGGACCTTGTATAAAAATAAAAGATTCTTATTCCGTAAGTGATAAAACAGTAGTTGACTTTATGAAAGAAGCTGCTGAAAAAAATGAAATTCCTTATCAAATGGAAGTTTTATTATTTGGTGGAACAAATGCTGGTGGATATCAAAGAACAAAATCAGGAATTCCTTCGGGAACTTTATCGATAGCTACAAGATATATACATTCACCACATGAAATGTTATCTTATAAAGATGTTTTAAATTCAGTGAATTTAGTAAAAGCTATGGCTAATTATTAATATAATGAAATAAAAAGGAAGCGAAAAATGCTTCCTTTTTATTTTTAGTGATATAATAGAATTGGAGGTGAAAAATAATGAAAAAAATTAACGGAATGATAATTATGATTTTTGCTTTTGCTTTAATATTTAGTGCAACTCCAGTTAGAGAATATAAGGTAGATATATCCAAAACTTATAATATAGAAAAAGAAGTAATGATTGGAAATTTTAGAAATATTAGCATTAACACTTTTACGAATATAAAACTGAATATTTATGAGCATAACAACAAAAATCTAATTTACAAACTTCGTGGAAATGTTTTAATAAAAGGAACATCTGAAGTAAAAGAACCTGAATATTTTGTAGTAACCGAGATGAAAGATGGTATTTTTATTATAAATTTAAAAAGAAATTTTACTAATATTTCTGGAGAATTTTCAGCTCATATACAAGATTTGGTTTTAGAAATTTATTTACCTAAAGATTTTGATGGAAACTTAGATTTAACTTCAAATCTTATAAATGAATTGAAAATAATTGAGTTAAACTTAAATAAAATTAATCTGAAATTTAATTTCTCAAAAATTGAAATATTAAATTCGGAAATTAAAGAATTAATATTTGATATTAATTCATGTGAAATAAAGATAGAGAAATTGAAAGTAGAAAATGTAGAAATTAATTCAACATTTTCTAAAATTTTAATAGATAATTCGGAATTTGAAAATATGAAACTAGATTTAAAAAACGATAATATAAATATTTTAAATCATATAGGTAATCTAAACATAAAACAAGAATTTGGAAAATCAATTATTTTATATAAATATTTTAAAAACAATATGAAATTAGATATAAAAAGTGTTGATTTAATTATAAAATTACCAGAAAATGCAGAAATTAATTTTAATTTGAATGAAAAAATATATAATGAGTTTGAAAGTTTCGAGAATTCAGAATATGTGATAGAGATAAAAAAAGTATTTGGAGATGTAAGGATTGAGAAATATTGAAAAGAAAGAAATAAAAAATTAAAAAGTTGTAAAAGAAAAAACATTTTAATTTTCAAGTTTTTAGCTTCTAATAGTGTAACAGCCACGCGTTTTCTGCGAGGCCACTGAAAAAGTCCGATTTTCAAATTTTTATATACAACATATAGATTGCACCAAACAAAAAACACATTATAAAGTATAGCAAAAAATCAAATTTTGACTTTTTCAGTGGTCTCTTTTCTGCACGGCGTTACAGCACATATGACAACGTAGATATTTAATAGAGAATTTCTGGAAAAGCATAAATCAGTTTTTTTATGATAAAGATACTTTTAATAAGCACAAAGCAAAAACATTTAAATCTTCAAGTTTTTAGCTTCTAATGTAGTGTAACAGCCACGCGTTTTCTGCACGGCGTTACAGCACACATGACAACATTGGTCAGTAGAAAATTGATTGGGAAAAACACTAAAACAAGCATTTGTGATTAATTCCCCTCTTGAGGGGTGGCAACCGAAGGTTGACGGGGTGGACGTTTTTTTGTAATTTCTTTTTCTTTTAATAATGAAAAAGTAAATATTGGATAAAAT
>CAYZNB010000086.1:2413-12553 GCA_964478535.1 uncultured Thermotogaceae bacterium | reverse complement strand
AAGTTCTGCAACAGCTCCAGAAACAGTAAGTGTAGACATAGCTCAAATAACAATTACAGCAAATGTTGTTAATCAATTCAATACAAAAATATCAGATTTAGTAATAACTGATTTTGAAATAACAGGAACACATGCAGACAAATTAACAATAACCCAAGTAACAGAAAATAATGATAACTACAATATAACTGCAACAACAACAATAGTTGCAGGGACTTATACATATAATTTAGTGGTTCTTGGAGAAACGATACAAGAAAACATGACACTTCAAACATTACCAGGAATACCTCATATAGATAGCATAGTCAACAGAACAAGTCCAGAAATAGTCTGTTCAAGAGAAAGAGAAACTACAGTAGTAGCAACAGTAGTTGATCAACACAATAATGCGATAACCGGATTAACAAAAGAAGATTTTGCAGTAACTTCGGAATCAACATTCACAGTAACACAAAGTATTCCTAATCAAAACACGTATACACTAACAATACAAACACCAGAAGATATAGGGTCATATACACCAACATTAACAGCCAAAACTATTGCTATAGGAATTTTTACTATAGAAGTAGCAGTTCGTGAATTTTCATCAGGAGATGGAACAGAAATTTCGCCATATGAAATAACAAGCTGGTATCATTTACACAATATAAGAAATCATTTGAATAAAGAAGACGTTTACTTCAAATTGATGAATGATTTAGATAAAGATTCTTCTGGTTATCATGAATTTGCTAGTAATCAAGCAGACAGCGGAAAAGGCTGGAATCCTATAGGAGTATTAGCTTCTCAATTTAGAGGAACTATTGATGGAAATGATTATACAATATCTGACTTATATATAAATAGAGCTCAACAAGGAACAGAATATATTGGTTTATTTGGATTTGTTTCGGATGCCTCAATTACAAATTTAAAATTATCTAATATAAATATAACAAGCCTTAGATATGTCGGTGCATTAGTTGGTTATGCATTAGACACCGAATTTAAAAATATACATTTAACGAATGCAAACATAAAAGGTACACTTGGCGTTGGGGGATTAATTGGTTTAGCAGGAGGTTCTTCACAAATATACAATTGCTCCGTATCAGGTCGAATAGAAGGAGAAGGTGCATTAGGGGGATTAGTTGGTTTGTTAGATCGCTCAAACATTGCAGCTCCTTCAGTTGAACGAAGTTATTCTAACGCAACTGTAATGGGTACAGGAAGTGGTGTTGGGGGATTAGTTGGATTAGCATCAGGACATGAATCTCATAGAATTATTATTAAAAGATGTTATACTTTAAATGAATCAGCAGTAACAAAAGTTGAATCAACAGGTACAGGAAATACAATATATGTAGGCGGATTAGTTGGTCATATGTCACAAACAATAATAACAGAATGTTATTCGAAAATATCCGTTAAGGCAACTAATGGAGTTATTGGCGGATTAGTTGGATATATGAATTATGCTCAAATAAATAATAGTTATTATGTTGAAGGGAAGATAGAAGGAAATAACAGAGTAGGTGGATTAGTAGGACAAATACATATGTCAAGTCAAGTAATTAATTCCTATTTTGCAACATTCATAAATACCGCTAATTATGGAAGTGCAATGCTACGCCCATTTATCGCGGTAAGTAATACAGCTAATCCTCTTTTTAATAGTTATTATGATAGTACTCTTTGGTTAGGTTCAACTACATATGAAGGAAACAGAACAACAATTCAAATGAAAGAAGGAACGCCTTCAGAAGACATATATAAAGATTGGTCTACCGATATATGGTATTTTGGAACAAATACAGAATATCCAATATTAAAATATTGGAAACTTATGGAAGACGGAATTGTATCTTATACATTAAAAATGGAAAAAGAAGGAGACGGAACAATATCTCCTGATGTAGGAACATATGATTATCCAGAAGGAACAAACGTTACTATAAGTGCAACTCCAACAGTTTTTTCTTTATTTAAAGAATGGGTTGGAGATGTAGAAGATAAAAATAATCTTACAACAACAGTAAATATGGATTTTAACAAAATAGTGAGAGCTGTTTTCGATAGCAGACTTATAGTAAATCCTTCAACAGCAACAAATGTAAAAGCTGGAGAAATATTAGAATTAACATACACTTTTATAGGATATAATCAACAATCTGTTCAATTAAGCGTAGAAGGAAACTTGAAAGGAAGGTTTAGTTTGAATTCAGATATGTCATCATCGACATTTGATATAACAACTTTAAATGGCACAACTGATGAAAACGGACAATTGAAAGTTTATTTTAGAGACTATTTTACAATGCCTGAAAATATTCAAAACAAAGGAAAAGTGAAAGCACAAATAGGAGAAGCATTTATATCTACAGGAGACATAACAGTAGTAGCAAACGAAATGAATGCTAGTTATACAACAATTGAAAGAACAAGTGCTTTAAATACAGTAAATACACCAAATAATTATACTTTGAAAATAACATTAAGAGATGAATACTATAATCTAATAACCCAACAAAAAACTTTTACTGTTAAAATAATACATGATGAAAACATTTGGGAAACCCTTGAAAATCATGTCTTTACTAATGGTATTTCAACAATAACAAAAACACAATCAGACCTCGGAACATATAATGGAATAAAAGTTAAATTAAATGATGAAGAAATAGGAACGTTTGATTTAATAGTAAAAAAAGAATTTGAAGGTGGAGACGGTACAGAAAATGCTCCATTTCAAATAACTGATTGGTTTCAATTACACAATGTAAAAAACTATGTTGGTGAACATCCAGATAAAGCTAACAAACATTTCAAGTTGATGAATAATTTAGATGAAACATCGACAGGATATCATGAATATGCAAGTTCACAAGCAAATGATGGACAAGGTTGGGTACCAATAGGTGAAAATCAGGGTTATTTTGATGTTTTCATAGGAAAGTTTGATGGAAACAACAAAACGATATCTGATTTATATATAAATAGACCTTCAACAGCTAGACAGGGTTTGTTTGGTTCTACTAAAGACTCTGAATTTAAAGATTTAAATTTAACAAACATAGAAATAATTGGACATACATATATAGCTGCATTAGTAGCTAATCCTCAAGGGAATAATATCATAGAAAACATACATGCATCTAATATAAAATTAACAGACCTAAATTTAACAGGGGACTTTAATGGTACAGGAGGGTTGGTTGGTTCTGGAAGTGTCACTATAAGAAATAGTTCTTCTGAAGGTACTATAACAGCTGGAAACTCCGTAGGTGGACTAGCAGGAAATCTTTATTTTGGTTCTATAGAAAACAGTTCTTCTTTTGTAAAAGTTGAAGGAAATAACTATATAGGTGGGTTAGTTGGTAGAATGGATTCCTCTAAAATAGAAAAAAGTTACACAAGTTATACTGATTTTGATTCATTTTCAGTGATAGGAAATTCCTATGTAGGTGGATTAGTTGGATCTTTTGAGGGGTCTAATAGTTCATCTCACAATATAAAAGAAAGTTTTTCAACAGTAAATGTAAAAGGAACTGATCGGATTATAGGTGGGTTAGTTGGAATGATTAATGGTTATTCTTTAATAGAAAACAGCTATGCCACAGGAAAAGTTGAAACTCCTCAGATAGCGATAGGTGGATTAGTTGGTAATAATTTAGGTTCTGTTAGAAATAGTTATGCAATTGGAGAAGTTGTTACAAATAAGACTTCTTTTGAAGAAAAAGGTGGTTTAATAGGTTATGGAAATTCTGGTTGGGTAGAAAGCAGTTATTATGATACACAAACAACAAAACAAACAGATGAAGAATCACCCAATAGGAAAGGAATAGGCAAAACAACAATAGAAATGAAACAGGGTACTCCATCAAACGATATATACAAAGATTGGTCAACAGAAATATGGTACTTCGGAACTACTGAAGACTATCCTAAACTACATTGGGAATAACATTTACTGAAAGAGAAGGAATAATTAGCTTCCACCATATAGCGGCACTTCTATCCGTGGTGCTACTTATATGCGGATTGCAATTCGTAACCAAACGACTGATAGCTCTCTTAAATCTAGCTTTTTAGGCTTCCGACTTGCAATGAATGCAACAGAATAATCTTAAAATAAAAAACACATCACTATTAAAATAGTGACGTGTTTTTATTTTATATAGCTTTTCCATGATTTAATCATTTTTTCAATATCTTGATCCGTTTCTTTTTTTAATAATGCACTTCCAATAAAAGATGCATCTGCTCCTGCTTCACTAACCATTTTATAATCTTCTTTTGTAGATATTCCCACTCCACAATATATAGGGTTAGAAATTCCTATACTTCTTAAATATTCAATAATTTTTTCTAAAGTTTCAAACCCTTCTTTAAATCCTTTTTTTCCACATTTTGCTTGTAAATATATAAACCCATTCGAGTTTAAAGCATTTTTTATCTCTTTTTCATCTAAATGATATTGAATATAAACAGAAATTTTTAAATTGTTTTTTATTAAAATATTTTTTATTTCATCATCTTTATTTCCAACTAATATAATATCTTCAATATTATTTAAATTACAGTTGATAATAAATTTTTCTACCCCATATTCTATAATACTGTGTTCATAAGACAAAAGAAGTATTTTTAATTGTGGATATTTATTTCTTATTTTATTTATATTTTCAAAATAAATATCATAATCATTACATTTTAAATAAGCTTCTTTCATTCGATTTCCTATAAACTCACTATCTAAAAAAGGATTATTTGTAGGCATATCTATTTCTAATATATCGCATCCTGAATTTATATAAACATCTGCTCTTTTTAAACTCGTTTCAATATCTGGATATCCAAATGATAAGTAACCTATAAATTTACAATTACTCATTTTTTACCTCCGAAATATATTTTTATCAATAAATTTTTCATACTTTCATATTGAGGAATAATAGGGTTTGTTTTTGTACAACCATCATTTAAAGACATTTTTATTAAATCATCCAATTTGTTCTCAAAAAGATCGTCATCTTTTAAATATTCTTTTAAATTAGAAGGTATATTTAAATTTTTGTTCAGTATTTTTATTTCATCTAAAATATTTGAAATATTCAACTTATTACATAAAGATTTTAATTTTTCTGAAGTCGACTCATCTTCCATATTATATTCAATAACATAAGGCAATATTATCGCATTTCCAAGACCGTGAGGAATATTAAATAAACTTCCCAAAGAATGTGATATGCTGTGAACTATTCCAAGAGAAACATTTGTAAAAGACATTCCGGCTATAGCAGAACCTATAAGCATCATTTCTCTATTTTTTAAGTTTGGATTTTTATAAGATTCATATAAATTATTTAAAATAACTTCTATCGATTTTTCAGAAAAAATATCACTTAAAAAATTTGCTCTGTTAGAAATGTAAGATTCAATCGCATGAGTTAAAGCATCCATTCCAGTATAAGCAGTTATTATAGGAGGAAGACTCATAACCATTTCAGGGTCTAATATAACTATATCCGCTATCAACTGCATATCACTTACTCCAAATTTTTGCTTTGTTTCAGCATCGGAAATAACTACCGAACGACTCACTTCACTTGCAGTACCACTCGTTGTAGGAATAGCTGCTATTATCGCTTTTTTTCTTATTTTTGGTAATTTGTTATGTAAACTTGTAAATTTTTCGATTGTATCTATATAAGGGTGTTCATATAAAATCCACATTGATTTTGCTGCATCCATAGCAGATCCACCGCCAACAGTTACAATAAGATCTGGTTTAAATTTTATCATTTTTTTTGCACCAGATTTTACCACTTCAAAATTAGGATCAGGCGGAATAATTTCATCAAATATTTCAACTTCAAATCCCGCTTCTTTTAAATAATCTGATATTTTTTTTAAAATCTCACTATTTATTAAAAAATCAGCAGGAACTATATACGCTTTTTCTCCTTTTAAACTTTTTAAATGAGTTAAAGAATCTTCTCCAAAAATAATTTGTTCTCCACCAAATTTCATAGGTCTCATCATAAAAAACGTCTCCTTTAACTTTTAATTATTTTAATCAAACTTTCAACTTTTTCTAAACATATAGAATTGTCTTTTTTTAAACTTGTACCCACTATCGCACCATGTGCATAAACAAATTGTTCTTTCGCGTTTTCATGACCAAATCCACTTCCTATAATAACAGGAACTTTAACAGTATTTCTTACTCTTTTTAACGATTCTAAAGGAGTTTCTCCACCGGTATGTGCCCCCGTAACTATTAAAGCATCTGCTCCACACATAACCGCCATAGCCGCCGACTTTTCAATAGATTGTTCTGTGATTCTATTTGTATATTTAACTTGAATATCCGCAAAAATTTTTACATTTTCCGCATTTATCATCTTCCTATATTTTAAAGCTTCTTCACATACAGGCTTTATTATTCCTACAAAAGAATCTACAGTATCAACAAAAACAGGAATTCTTATAAAATCTCCACCTATAGCTTTTGCAATAGAAAAAGCTGCTTTATAATCGTTGAATGCCGCATCTATACCTATAGGAATATTGACTTTTCTTTTTATTATTGAAGAAACTGCTGAAAGTGCCGCTACTTGAGCCACGTCAAGATTTACACCATAAGGCATATCTTCATGATTTTCAATCATTAAAGCATCTACTCCACCCTTTTCAAGATTAACAGCATCGTTTATCCCATTTAAATATATATCTTTCATATTATCCTTAAAATTTGCTGTTCCAGGTAAAGCTTTTAAATGAACCATACCTATAACAAAATTTCCATTAATTAATTTATCAAACCAATTCATTTTGGGCCTCCTTTACTTTCGCATATTTCGCCATTCCATTTAAAACAACATTTATTAAATCATCTTCAGCTTTATCTCTATTCTCACCTTTTAGGAAATCAACTAAATTTTCTAAAACCGTTGTCATAGTTACTATACAACCTTTTATTCCCATTAAATTAGTTAAAGTTAATATTATGCTTGATTCCATATCTATACCACTTATATTCAATTCTTTTAAATTTTTAAAAGTGTTATTTACTTCATTATTCATTTTATTAGATAACTTAGATTCTTTCATTTGAGAATAAAAACCATCCATACTACATATTATTCCGTTATCATATTCTATTCCATACTCTTTTGAACTTTCGTTCATATATTCAATTAAATCGTATGATGCACAAGAAGGATAAGAAACAGGTGCATATGTTCTACTCGTTCCATCTTCTTTCATTACAGCTGAAGGAATTATCAATTTTCCGAGAAGATCTTTTTTTAACCCCATTATTGTACCGAGTCTTACCGCCACTTCCATTCCACAATTATACATTTCTTCAAGAGCTATTGCCGCAGACGGTGCTCCTATACCAGTAGAAGTTACTGTAATTTTTATCCCATCATAAAAACCCGTATATGTTAAATACTCTCTATTAGAGGCTATTTTTTTTGCAGATTTCATTTTTGAAGATACTTTTTCTACCCTTCCCGGATCACCGCAAAATATAACATACTTTGAAATACTTTCCGAATCCACCTGTAGATATAATGTTTTATTCATTTTCAACCTCCATAATATTCTATTAATCTATTTTTTATTTTATTTATATTTGGAATATTTTCAAGACATCCTTTTTTTTCAATAATAAAAGAAGCCGTTGCAGAACCTATTTTTGCACAATTTTCATACGTATCTTTGTTTAAAAAACCATATATAAAACCGGACATATATGCATCTCCAGCACCTGTAGTGTCTACAACATTTTTTAATCTTATAACATCAATTGAATTTTTTATTATTTCATTATTCTTTTTATAAATTAAATTAGTAGGCTCAATTCCATGAGTTATCACTATGCAATTCAACTTTTTTGTAATTTCAAATAAATTTGTTATATCCGATATTTCAAATATTTTTTCTATTTCTTTTTTTTCACATTCATTCATAAAAATAAGACTTGAATTACAAATTATTTCTCTTAACAAATCACAATCAAACGCATCAAAATCACATTTCATACCAAAAATTATAGGCACATCATTTTTGACAGCATATTCAACTAATTTTTTGTTATACTCTTTTTCTCCAACCGTAATTACAAGATAAGAAGACCTTTTTATCAACTCTTCATCAATTTTGAAATCATAAATTTTATCCATAGCCCCTTTGTAAAAAAGTGTTATATGATTTCCCTCAGTATCTTCGATTAAAAGAGAGCTTGAAGTATTAACCTCTAAAACTTTTTGAATTCCTTCTAAAGAAACATTGTAAGATTTCAAAAAATCAGAAAAACCAGAAGATTCAAAATCTTTTCCCACTTTTACAACAGGTAAAGCTTTTTTCCCAAAATTAGACAATATAACTGATATATTTATACTACATCCACCAATATATGATTTTAAAAAATCATCATTTTTTATTATCGAAGTTTTATGAAGTTCAACAGAATTATCTACATATATTATTTTATCTACACTCGGATACCCTGATACTACAACATCTATATCTTTCATAATAATTCTCCTCTTTCCAAAAAATCAATAGCTTCTTTTTTTGACAAAACCTTTCCAAAATATTTATCTATATCTTCCAAATTTATCTCATGAGAGCTTTCATTCTTTGAAGCTGTACACTCTCTTATAACAAAAGTGTTGTAATCTAAATAATAAGAATCATGAACAGTAGCTCTAATACAATTATTTGTCTTTATACCAGTAATCAATAAATCTTTTATATTATTTTCTCTTAAAATCAAATCAAGATCTGTAGAAAAAAATGCACTATACCTTCTTTTAAAAACAACATAATCGTTCTTTTCGCAAAAATTTAAATTATCAATTATTTTATCTCCATCAGTTCCTTCAACACATATAGGCTTAAAATTTTCAAGATTTTTATCGTATTTATCTTTTCTATAAGAATGTCTAACAAAAATAACAAGACAATCATTTTTTCTTGCCGAATCTATAACCTCATTTATATCTGGAATAATTTTATTGTAAGATTCATGATAAGCTTTTCCATCAGGAGAACAAAAATCATTCAACATATCTATAACTAACAAAGCCTTTTTAATCATTAGATATCCCCCTTCTTATTTTTTTTCTTCTATTTTTAATTCCCAAAATCGTAAGAATAGATATAACCAATATAAAAGGAATTAATTGAATCAAAGAACCAGGAACATCAAAAATTTGCAAAGAAATTTGTAAAGTTTCTCCAAGACCAAAAATAAAACTAAAAACATACGTTCCTAAAGCAGATCCTTTACCGCTAAAAATTGCGGCTAACGCTAAAAATTGCGGCTAACGCTATAAAACCTCTTTCAGCAGTCATTTTCTCAACAAAAAGATTTAAACTTTCAAGAGATAAATTAACTCCTGCTAAAGCACAAAAAACCGAGCTCATTATAACTGATATATAACGTGTCTTTTCAACTTTAATTCCAGCAGCTTTTGCCGCCTCTTCATTCTCTCCGACTACCCTTATATAAAGACCTAATTTTGTATGTTTCAAAACTATATACGTTATAAATAAAAGAAAAAAAGAAAGATATACTATAGGCGTATGATTATTAAAAATATCTGATAAAAAAGGAATTCTGTTTAACAAAGGAATATCTAAAGGTTTCAACCCAACAATTTTACTTGAAGATAAAATCCCTCTTATACCAAACCATTGTTGAAGCCAAAAAGCTGTTATACCAAAAACCGTTAAATTTACAGCAAGTCCAACAATAATAACATTCCCTTTAAGAGTAATTCCAAAAAACGAAAAAATCATCGCTATTATAATAGAAACAAAAATACTACAGAAAATTGCAAGTACGGGATTTGATGTAAAATAACTAACAACAACACCAGTAAAAGCTGCCATAAGCATCATACCTTCAAGAGCTATATTTAAAACACCCGCTTTGTAAGTATACAACCCCCCCAAAGCAGCTAAAGCTATCGGAGTAGTAACCCTTATTGCTGTATGTAAAAATTCCATTGTTTTTCACCTACTTTTTATCTTTTTGAATCTTTTTACAGTAAAATCGACTGCAAGGAAAAATATTATCAACCCTTGAATTACAGAAATAATTGTTCTTGGAACATCCGCCATTATTTCCATTTT
>CAYZNB010000086.1:0-2313 GCA_964478535.1 uncultured Thermotogaceae bacterium | reverse complement strand
TTTTTTCCCATAGACTCTATATCATATCCAAAAGTAGTTTTTTTGAAAACCCAATATAATAAAAATGCAAAAATTAACGACAAAAAAAAACCATAATGAAGCATAGAATTTTGAAAAATTTTTGGAATTACAGCCGATTCTTGAATCATTCTTGTAGCTGCAAAACCAGCCTCTTTAGACTTAAACGGAAAAGAAACGAGATAAGTAGTTCCAAGAATAGCTACATAATTCATCATAATTGAAGTTACCATTTCATTTATATCTAAAATACCCTTTAAAACTCCGGGTATAAATGCAAATAAAGCTCCAGAAACCATTCCAACTAACAACGCAAAAGGTATATGAATAAAAGCAGGAAGACTTTGAAAATATATCCCTACAAGAGTAGAACAAAACGCTCCAACATACAATGCTCCCTCAACTCCCATAAAATAAAGGTTAGATTTAAATGCAATTGCTGTCGCTGTTCCTGTCAATATCAGAGGAGAAGCATAATAAAGAGTTGATAAAATTGCTCTTTTATCTCCAAAAGCACCTAAAAATAAATTGTAAAAAGCCTCTATAGGATTAATATTAGAAATAATCAATATCACACTTCCTACCAAAAAAGCAAGAAAAACAGGCACTATAAATTTTAAAATATTGAATTTTAAAAGTTTTTTAATCATCGCTATTCACATCCATACCAGACATTAAAACACCTATTTTTTCTTTATTAATATCTTCACCTTCAAGCTCTCCGAGTATTTTACCTTTGTACATAATTAAAACTCTATCACTTAAATTTATTATCTCTGACAACTCTGAAGAAAAAAGAAGAATACCCATACCTTTATTTTTACATTGCATTATTTCCGAATGAATAAATTCTATTGAACCAATATCTACTCCCCTTGTAGGTTGACTCACAAGAAGAACCTCCGGATTTTGACTAAGTTCTCTTGCTATAACTACTTTTTGAGCATTTCCGCCGGATAAACTATTTACATTATTTTCTATTGAATTTGTTCTTATATCAAATTTATTCTTTAAATTTTCAGAATGATTTTTTATTTTTTCCCAATTAAAAATACCTATTTTTTTTGACGCATACGAATAATGATACCCCGCAATAATATTTTTATAAATACTCATATCAGAACACAAAGCGTATATATACCTATCTTCAGGAATAATACCTATCTTATTTTTTCTTATCTTTCTTGAATCAAAACAAGTAATTTCTTTATCGTTATGCTTTATAACTCCATTCGTACATTTAATAATCCCAGACAATATTCCAAAAAGTTCTGTCTGACCATTCCCCTCAACACCTGCAATTCCAACAATTTCACCTTTTCTCACATTTATATTTATATTATTTAAAATTACCCTTGATTTATTATGAAGACTAACATCTTCTACCGAATATATAACATCTCCAATATCACTTTTAACTTTATCCACACTCAAAATAACTTCTCTTCCCACCATCATTTTAGCAATTTCTTTAATAGAAATTTCTGATGTTTTGGCACTACCTACAATTTCACCTCTCCTAAGAACTGTCACATTATCTGAAAAATCTTTTACTTCATTTAACTTATGAGTTATGATAATTATAGTTTTACCTTTTTTCTGTAACTCCTTCAAACTTTTCAGTAATTCTTCAACTTCTTGAGGAGTTAAAACAGCAGTAGGCTCATCCAATATTAATATCTCTGCATTTTGATATAAAACCTTTAAAATCTCCACTTTTTGCTTTTCTCCAACAGAAAGCTCTTTAACTTTTGAATTCGCTTTAAAAGAATAACCATATTCATCAATTAAACGTTGAACAATTTGCTTTTCTTTTTCATAATTAATAAATAATTTTCTTTTACTAATTTCATTACCTAAAAAAATATTTTCCGCTATAGTCAAACTTTCAACTAATTTAAAATGCTGATGAACCATACCAATTTTATTTTTTATCGCATCTTTAGGATTCTTAATTTCAACTTTTTTTCCTTTAATATAAATATCTCCGGAAGAAGGCGAATATAATCCATAAAGCATATTCATCAGGGTGGTTTTCCCCGCTCCGTTTTCACCAACAAGAGCGTGGAAATCACCTTTATTAATTTGAAGATTAATATCTTTATTTGCGTAAAATTCTCCAAACTTTTTTGTAAGATTATGCGTGTTTATTATTTGTTCCATATAAAACACCTCTTTGAATTAATTGGCAGTAATATCTGTAACTTTTATCTTGTTATTTATGATATCATTTTTAATTTGATCAATTATTCTTAAATAACCACTTGGAATTATATTTTTTGTATATTTCATATC
>CAYZNB010000085.1:0-12794 GCA_964478535.1 uncultured Thermotogaceae bacterium | reverse complement strand
ATATTTGAGGAAAAGCAGCTTAAAATATAGAATTATAGCATGTGAAGTGTTTTTAAAAGAATTTTTTGAGGTGATTTTATGAAATTTACAATTTCCGGAGATTCTCATGGAAATGATATAATAGGAATAATGGAAGGATTACCCGCTGGTTTAAAGATAAATATTGAAACCATTAATTATGCTTTAAATAAAAGAAAGCGACATTATGGCAGAGGACAAAGAGCACATTTCGAACAGGATAATGCAGAAATAAATTCAGGATTATGGAAAGGTGTTACAACAGGTGCGCCAATTACTGTCAGGATAAAAAATAATGCAAATAATACAGAAAAAAATTTAAGAACCGTTCCTCGACCAGGGCATGGAGACTATTCTGCATACAGTAAATACGGTCTTGAAGATTTAAATATTTACACTGAAAGAAATAGCGCAAGATGGACTTGTGCATTAACAGCTTTAGGAAATATTTCAAAACAATATTTAAATTTTTTTGGAATAAGAACTTTAGCTTTCACTTATTCTGTAGGGCATTTAAACTTATTTAGTTATTCAAATGATTTTGATTTAATTACTAAAGAGAGAGATGAATCAATAGTTTTTTGTCCTGATGAAGGAATGACATTAAGAATGATAGAAATTATAAATAGAGCCTTTCATGAAGGCGATACTTTAGGTGGGAGAGTAAAAGTAATAGTTAATAATTTAAAACCAGGAATTGGAGGATATTCATCGCTTTTTGAAAAATTAGAGTCAAGAATCTCCCAAACCCTTATGATTATTCCATCGATGAAAGGAATAATTTTTGGTAATACAGATTTTTCTAATAAAGGAAGTCAATATCATGATCCTTTTTATTTAGATAATTACGGAAATATTTGCAGAAGTACAAACAATGCGGGAGGAATAGAAGCCGGATTGACTAATGGGCAAAATATAGAATCTACATTATATTTTAAACCAATACCAACATTAAGAAAACCGCTTGATTCAGTAGATTTAAAAACTAAAACTATAGTAAAAGCTCCTTATATAAGATCAGACGTAACTGTAGTGCCTTCAGCAGCTATTATTGCGGAAAATGCTATTTGCATTCCTATAATGGAAGCTATTTGCGAAAGATTTGGAAACGATAATATTGAAGAAATAAAAAAACGTTATGATATGATTTAATGGAGGATTATATGAAAATTTTTTTTGTAGGAATGCCCGGTTCAGGTAAATCTACAATCGCAAAAAAATTAAGTGATATTTTAGGATTTAAAATTTTTGATATAGACAAAATAATTGAAGAAAAAGAAAACATATCTATAAAAGATATGTTTTTTAAATATGGGGAAAGATATTTTAGAAAGCTTGAAAAAGAAACACTTTTTAATTTGAAAGAAGAAAATAGTATAATCGCTACTGGCGGAGGAATTATTTTAGATTCTGAAAATAGAGATTATATGAAAAAAAATAAAACTATATTTTTATATGTTGAACCAAACAAATTATTTGAAAGAATAAATGATGATAGCAGACCATTATTAGTTGGAAATAAAGAGAAAATTTTTGATTTATGGCAAGAAAGGAAAAAGTTTTACAATATTTTTGAAAAAGTTGATATTAGTTGCCTTTCTATTGATGAAACAATTGCCCAAATAATGTATAAAATTGTTCCTGCAGAAAAATTTTATATGAAAAATAATTTCCAGAATATAACTTTTGTTACTCAAGGTTTTAAGCACATAGAAGAATCTAAAATAGTCTTTTTAAGCGAATCTGTTAATAGAATTTATGGAGAAAAAATAAAAAATGAAATAATAATTTTACCTGATGGGGAAAAAGTAAAAAGTGTTGATTGCTTAAATAAAATATACGATGTTTTTTTAGATAAAAACATTTCAAGAAATGATTATATATCAGCTATAGGGGGCGGAACTATAACTGATGTTTTATCTTACGCAGCATCAACATTTAAAAGAGGATTAAAATATAAACTATTTCCCACAACACTGCTTGCTCAAATAGATGCTGCAATAGGTGGTAAAACAGGAATTAATTATAGAGGAATCAAAAACATAATCGGTAATTTTTCATTACCAAACGAAACAATAATAGATGTTTTAAGTATTTATTCTCTTTCAGATGATTTATATTATGACGGAATAATAGAAGCTTTAAAAATGTTTTTAATAAAGGGCGAAACATTTGACTATTTTATAAATAATATCGATTTATTAAAAAAAAGAAATTTTGAATTTTTAAAATCTATGATAAATTATTGCATCGAATCAAAATTAGAAATAGTTTCGCAAGATTTTAATGACTTAGGAAAAAGGAATATTTTAAATATAGGGCATACTTTTGGGCACGCTTTTGAATCATTAACTAATTTTTCTCACGGCAAAGCAGTTGCGTGGGGGATTTTAAAAGAAATTGAATTTTTAGAAAAAAATTCAAATCTCAAATTTGATTATTACGATAAAATCTATTATTTTATAAAAGAAATAATTCCAAAAGATGTTTTCGATAAAAAAATAAATCCACAAATTTTTATGGAAAAATTAACTAAAGATAAAAAAAGTCAAAAAAATAACTTTGTTATGATACCTTTTATAAAAAATGTTGGCGAACATAATTTTACAAAAATTGAATACGAAAAAATATTCAATTGGATAAAATCAGAAGGAGGCATTTCATGATACTCATTTTAAATGGTCCAAATTTGAACATGTTAGGAAAAAGAGATAATAAAATTTATGGGAAAGAAAATTATGAATATTTAAAAACTTTAATTTATAATTGGGGAGAAAAAAATAACTTTGAAATAGAAATATTTCAATCTAATCATGAAGGAGAAATAATTGATAGACTTCAAAAAGAAAATTATGAATATTTGATTATAAATCCAGGAGCATTTACTCATTACAGTATTGCAATAAGAGATTGTTTAGAAATAATTAAAATTCCAAAAATTGAAGTGCATATATCAAATATTTATTCAAGAGAAGAATTTAGAAGAAAAAGTCTAATTTCAGAAGTTTGTGACGGAGTCATTAGCGGTTTTGGAATAAAAAGTTATTTATTAGCATTAGAAAATTTGATCTTGTGAGCGATTTATTTTATCCAATGTTTACCACTTCATTTTTGGGAACGATAGTTTGAGCAATCGTTGAACCATTGTTTAACTAAAGTGATAAATCTAAAAAAATTCAAAAATCAAAATTTTAAATAAAAAAAGGTGGAATTATTTCCACCTTTTTTTATTTTGAAGAATTATGAACGTAAGGTTTTAATGTGAACCCTAAAAATGCTGCTATTGCTAATATTACAGCAGCAATAATGAATGAAAGATTGTAAGTACCTGTTTTATCTGCTATAAAACCACCAAGTAAAGGTCCTACGGTTCCACCGATACCCCATGCAGAGAAAAGTATTCCATAATTTATACCCAGATTTTTAGTTCCATAATAATCCCCACATGCAGAAGGATAAACAGCTAACATTGAACCATATGCAAAGTATACAATAGCAGCCCCGGTCAATAATGATGCAAAATTTGTGTAGAATGAGAAAAATAATAAAGTCAGACCTTGTAATATATACAAAATCATCATTGTTTTTCCTCTACCAAGTTTATCTGAAATAGCTCCGCCTATAGGTCTTCCAAGAGCATTTGCTATTGCCGCAAGAGCCACAAGTATAAAACCAACATTTCCTCCAAGTTGTATAGAAGAAATTTTAGACAAATGACCTATAATCATTAAACCACCTGTTGCACCTGCAAAAAACATAAACCACAATTGATAAAATTGTTTAGTTTTTAACATTTGATGCCATTCCAAATCAGGAACATTGTGTTTTGGATTAGTACTTTTTGGTAAAGGTTTATCAGGATTTTCAACAAATTTAGATAAAATCAAAACAAATACAAAAAAAGCAACACCTAAAATTCTTAAAGAATTGAACACTCCAAAAGCTGAAATCAAATAATTTGTGAGTGGTGCAATATACATTGAAGCGAGTCCAAAACCTCCCACAACTATTCCTGCAATTAATCCTTTTTTTTCAGGTGGAAACCATTTTACTGCAGGTGGCGTTGTAGAAGCATAACCAAGACCTATACCAGCACCTGCAAGAATTCCAAACGAAAAAATAAGACCAGGTAAATTTGTTAAAAAACCAGCTAAAAATAAACCAGTTCCAGTTAAAATTCCACCGAGTCTAACAACTTGTTTAGGGCCAATCTTATCTTGAAGCTTTCCTGCAGGTATCATCATTAATGCAAACATCAATATCGCTATTGTGTAAGGCAAAGAAGCTTGAGCATTAGACCAATTATTTTCTTCAACTAAAGTTTTTGAGAAAATACTCCAAGCATAAAGAATACCGAAAGTTAAGTTGATTGCAGCACCGGCAAAAACGACTATCCAACCTTTTTTGTTTGAGTTCACTTTTAATTCCTCCATTTGTATATAATATTTTAATGGTTCAAGAAAATTACACACTAAAAAGCCCCTTATAAAAAGAGGTTTTTTAATAATTATAATTAGTAATAAATATTGATAAATTCTTTTTGTTAGTTATTAGATGAATAAAGATTTCAAAGGAAGAATTTTCCTTTTCGCTTTTTACTTTCCGTTTTCCAACTTAATTAATATAAGCAATAAATTCTATTTCAACATCAACATCTTTAGGTAACTTTGCAACTTGAAATGCAGATCTTGCAGGAGGATTTTTATCAAAGAATTTTGCATAAACTTCATTCATATCAGCAAAATTATTCATATCTTTTAAAAAAACTGTTGTTTTTAAAACATTTTCTAAAGAACTTCCAGCTTCTTCAAGAATATATTTTGCATTTAATAATATTTGTTCAGTCGCTTTTTTTACATCTCCAATAATTAATTCTCCAGTTTCACTATTAATTGGTAATTGCCCAGAAACAAAAATCATGTTGTTATAAATATTAGAAATAGAATAAGGCCCAATTGCTTGAGGAGCTTTTTCAGGGTTAAAACATTTTTTCATTTTAATACCTCCAAATTTTTAATTTTCGTACTCAAAATATAAACCTACATTATTGAGTTTTTCTTGTAACTTTTCATATCCTCTAAATATGTGATCTACTTCAGTAATAATTGTTTCGCCATCACTAAGAAATGCTGCTATTAATAAAGCGGCCGAGTCTCTCAAATTAGAAGCCTGAACAGGAGCAGCAGAAAGTTTATTAACCCCTTCAATAATTGCAGTTGAATCTTCTATTTTAATTTTTGCACCCATTCTATTTAACTCATCAATATGTGTAAACCTGCTGTGAAAAATTTTTTCTGTAATAGTAGATCTCCCAGGAACTAAAGATAAAAGCACACTTATTTGTGGTTGTAAATCTGTTGCAAAACCAGGATAAGGGGATGTTTCTATATCTACATTTTTAAAATCTTTAAAATTTCCAGCACTTATAGTTAAACTTTTATTTTGAGAGTTGATTGAATAATCAATTCCAATATCTTCAAAAGTTGCTAAAATAGATTGCAAATGTTCTTCATTAATATTTTTTAATGTAAGATTATCGCCGATCAGAGCACCCATTATAGCATAAGTACCAGCTTCAATTCTATCAGGAATTACAGAATATTCAACACCTTTTAATTTTTCAACACCAATTATTTTAACAACAGACGAGTTTCGTCCTTCAATCTTTGCACCCATCTTATTTAAAAAATCTATCAAATCAGTAATTTCTGGTTCTATTGCACAATTTGAAATTGTAATTTCTTTTTTATTTAATAAAGCAGCCGTTGTTATTATATGTTCAGTGGCACCAACACTAGGAAACGGAAGAGTAATATGAATTTGATCTTTTGTGTTACCTAAAGTACCTAAAACAAAACCATGTTCTACAACACTTTCAATCCCCAATTTTTTAAGACCCTCCAAATGATAATTTACAGGTCTTGCACCTAACGAACATCCACCAGGAAGAGCAACCTTCGCTTTTTTGTTTCTCATCGTTAAAGGGCCATAAACATTGAAAGAAGCTCTCATTTTTCTAACAGGTTCGTAAGGAATTTCAGAATTAAAAATACCTAAATCATCTATTATTAAATCACTGTCTTTCCTTTTAACTATTTTTCCAGCACTTTCTAAAATTTCTATCATTGTATTTACATCTGCAAGATTGGGAACATTTTTTAAAATTATTGAATCTTCTGTTAATAAAGACGCTGCCATGATAGGCAAAACTGAATTTTTAGAACCCGAAATTGAAATTGTTCCAGAAGCTTTTTGTTTTCCCTTAACAATAATCTTGCCGGAAACATTCATTTTTAATCCCTCCATATATTATCCTCCAAATATATAATTACCAGTTTTTATTACCGGTAGAATTAAGTTCTCCAGAAAAAACTTTTTCAGCTTTTTCTTTAACACTTTTCGAAAAATAAATTACTGATTTTTCATCAGTATAATTAATTTCTCTATACAATATTTTTTCGCCTGTATTTCTAAATCCAGATAAAACTATACTATTTTCATAAAGATAAGTTAAATTATTTGTTAAATCACTTTGAGTTATTATCCAAGGAAAAGATAACACTGCATTTGTTTTTAAGTGAATATCACCATTTTTATTAAAAATATCAACATCTTCAATATCTTCCGAATAAGAAAAAAAACTCCCCGATTTTTGAAGTAATGAATCAACAACACTTTTGTTATCATTTTTTTTAACCTGAATAAAAGGAACTAATCCAGCCGTTTCAAAGCCTCTTATCATTCTGTAATGAATTTCAGAAACTAAATAAGGTGATCTTCCAATATAATCAAGTTTATTATCTTTTGATTCATCAATTATATCTAAAATTCCAAAAATAACAAAATCAAACCCTTTATTTTTTAGCAGAGCACCAATATCAGAAAATAAATCCTGTATAGCGGAATAATTTCTGATAGTTCCAAGCACCAAATAACATAGCTCATCATCTATTTGACTTAAATCTAAAATAATTCCTGAAGGTAAAGAACTTTTTTGGATTTTATTTATATCATCATATAAAAATGCAGCTATATCATCATTTTTGTATATTGTAATTAAAGAAAAAAAATTAACCGAAACTAACGCTATAATAATAATCGTTAAGAATTTTTTCAATCGCATGACTAATACCATCCTCATCATTAGAAAAAGTGACATTTTTTGCAAATTTTTTAACTTCGTCCTTAGCATTTCCCATAGCATAACTGTTATTTATTATTTCAAACATAGAAACATCATTTTGAGAATCGCCAAAAGCATAACATTTATTGAGGTCAAAATCATAATATTCAGATAACCTTTTAATTCCCAAGCCCTTAGAAGTATTTTTAGGAATTATATCAATATAAGTATCAAAAGAAGAAAACACATTCAATTCATTATTAAATTTTTCTTTTAACTCTCTTTTTATTTTATCAGTTTTTTCAGGACTTTCAATTATTAACAGCTTCAAAGGAGGGTGTGTCGATGAAATTATATAATCCGTAAGATTATCAACAACATGATATCCGACAGAAGCATGTTTTGAGTAATTTTTAATTTTTTCATTGTTAGCATCCACAAATAATTTATCGTTTATGTAAGCCTGAACATGAATATTTTTAGATTTTAAAAAATTTATACAATCAACCGCTAATTCTTTTTTTATTCCCATTTCAAAAAGAGTTTTTAAATCATGATTGACAATATAAGTTCCATTATATGCTATTAATGGAGAATAACCTTTAAGAAAAGGCACATATTTTTCAATAATATATCTCATTGAAGCGTACATTCTTCCGCTTGCAAAAATAATATTAAAATTTTTATCTTTTAATTTTTTTAAAGAAGATATAGTATTTGGACTCATTTCAATTTTGCTATTTAAAACCGTTCCGTCTATATCAAAAACAAAAGTCAACAAAATTAACACCTCACAATAATATATTTTATCACAGCTTTTCAATTTTATCAAATAAAGATTTTCAAAATATTAAAATAAAAAAAACATAATTTTGATATTATTTTTTTTGGAGGTGAACTTTTTTGAAATATATTGACACACATTGCCACTTGAGTTTAAATCATTTTGACAATGATAGAAAAGAAGTAATAGAAGAAACAGTAAAAAATTTATCTTTATTTATAGAAATAGGTATAAATGTTGAGAATTCTGAAAAAGTTATAAATTTAGTGAAAGATTTAGAAAATGGTTATTGTAGTGTAGGAATACATCCTACTGATACAGAAGGATTTATTTATGAAGAAGGAGAGAGAATAAAAAAACTTTCTGAAAATAAAAAAGTTATAGGAATTGGCGAAATCGGTCTTGATTTTCATTGGGATACTAACAAAAAAGATCAATACAAAGCATTTGATATGCTTTTAAATGTAGCCAAAGAAAATAAAAAACCAGTAATATTTCATGTTAGAGAAGCTTATTCTCAGGCTTATGACTTTTTAATTAAAAATGGCATTCCTGAAAGAGGGGGAGTATTACATTGTTATTCTGGAAATTGGGAAGAAGCAAAAAAATTTTTAGACTTAGGTCTTTATTTAGGGTTTGATGGGCCAGTTACATACCCTAAAAACGATAATTTAATAGAAATAATTAAAAAAATTCCATTAGAAAGAATATTATTAGAAACAGATAGTCCGTTTTTACCGCCAGTACCTTATAGAGGTAAAAGAAATCAACCAAAATATGTTGAATTTGTATATAACAAAGTAGCAGAAATAAAAGAAATAAGCGTGGAAGAATTATCTGAAAATATAAATAAAAATGTTAATGATTTGTTTTTTAAATAAAAAACGGGAATAATACCCCGTTTTTTTAATCTAAAAATATTGCAGTTATTGCAACTATTGATATAATTGTTCCGGCAACTATTCCAGCAATAGCAACTTTTGTTTTTTCTCTTTGTTTTTGAAGTTCTATTTCTTGTTGTCTTAATTGAGAATAACTTTGAGTTGATAAAGTATTAATTTTTTTTGCAAACGGTTTAATCATTAAAGATGCATTTAAGTTATCAAATTTATTATTTTCGATACTGTAAGATGCAGATGCAGTTATTTCTAATTTACCAAAATCGAAACCAGCACCAAAATTAAAATTTTCTATAAATTTTGATTTTATATCTAAACTACTAAAAGCAATTTCTGGAATACCAGCAGAAATATAAAAACCATTAAAAGAAGCTTTTGCACCTAAATTTAAACTATCTAACTTGTTTCCGTCTAAATTAATCTGGGAATATAAATCGATATTAGCATTATATCTGTTGTTAGTACCAAATCCCAAACCAATTGCATACAAATTTTTAAAGCTTTCAAATAAAACCCCAAGTTTTAAATGCCCTAAAATGAAATCATTATTTCTAAAATTCAAATATTGAATATTCAATTTTTCATCTGTTTCGAGATCCTTTCTCGAAATAAAACCAAAATTAAAACCGTTTTCATCTCCAAAACTCATATTACTTCCCTTATTAACAAAAAGAAACTCCATATCCTCGTTTACATTTAAACTATAATCAAAAGAGAAAAATGAAAAATCATGATTCGAGAAAATGATATTACCTAAAGCAGCTTCTTTTGAATTATAAAAATTTGAAGAAAACATTGACCCTGTAATGATAGTTAAACATAACACAATACCAAAAATTTTTTTATACATATTTTATCCCACCTTTTTTATTGGATTATTACATTTCCTGTAGAAGTTACTATTTTCAAAGTATATACACCATTTCCATAAACAGCACTTTTTTTAGCTTCAAACTCTGGGGTCTTTATTGAACCAGTAGAACTTTCAAAAGTTATTGTATATTTATTTAAATCAACACCCTTTAAATAAATGTTACCTGTACTTGTTTTTAAATATACGTTATCTTTTAAAACCGAATTTGTAATATTCAAATTACCTGTAGAAGAATTTAAATCCAATTTTTCAATAACACAGTTTTCAAACGAAGTATTAGCAGTTGAAACCTTTATATTAGTTTCTTTGAAAGTTGAATCTGTAACAGTGATATTTCCAGTAGAACTACTAAAAACAACATTATTAAAATTAGAATTACTAACATTAATTCTTCCTGTAGAAGTTCTAACATTTGCATTGTCTGAAAATATGTTTGTGACGTTAATATTTCCTGTAGAAGACGATAGTTTCAAGTTTTGAATGCCATCATTTAAATTAATTACAATAACATTGTTTCTTGAAGGATTTCTTATCGAATTAACTTTCTTAATTTCTTCAACAAAAAACGATTTTGAATTATCGCTGAAATTTAAATCAGTATAAAGAAAATCGTGATCAAAAAAGAAACTATTTTTCGAACTTTGAGTCACAAAAACTTGTGTTACTATTGAATTAACTTCAATAGTTTCTTTTTTTTCAAACATAATTTCATCGCTTCTTTTGTCAGCTATAAGATCTTTATCAAAAAAGATACTTGCAGAAAAAAAAGTTAAAACTAAAACTCCTAAAAAGAAAGAAATTAGTATTTTTTTTCTCAATTTTTTCACCTCTATATATTAGATTATTTATTTACTGATTTGATTGTATAATAAAAAAATTATTTTGACAACTTAATTCTGATAAAACGTTATATTTTTAGAATAAAATGTCAAAAATCAAAATTATTTTATATAGAACCAAAAAATTTTATAAAAATGTTTGAATTTCAGAAAAATTGTATTATAATATAAAGAGTTAGAATTTTGTCCATATATTTTCGATAATAAGGTTCGAATGTTTCTACGGGAAGACCGAAAAATTTCCCGCTATGGGTATTATTCATTTTTTTGTTTTTTTGTCTTTAATAAAAAGATAAAAAACCATCATTGAATATACCTCAATGATGGTTTTTTTCTTAAAATTACACTAAAGGGGTGTGAAAAAGTTGTTGAAGTTTTTAGACGAGTACTTTGGGATTACTAAAGTAGGAAGTAGTTTTAGGAAAGAAATTTTCGGTGGTATTGTTACTTTTTTAACGCTGTCTTATATTATTTTTGTTAACCCAAGTATTTTAATTAATGCAATTCCCGCATCAGAAGCTGCCAGTGCAGATTTTTTTGGAGCACTTATGGTAGCTACTATTATCAGTTCGGTTATAGGAACTTTTGTAATGGCTATATATGCAAAATATCCATTTGCATTAGCACCAGGAATGGGACTCAACGCATTTTTTACTTATGGAGTATGTATAGGGATGGGAATTGATTGGAGAGTAGCTCTTGCCGCTATATTTATAGAAGGTATTATTTTTATAATAATTACATTAGTAGGGATAAGAAGTTTAATTTCAAGAGCAATACCAATGCCTATAAAAATGTCTATTGCAGTAGGTATAGGATTTTTTATTGCATTTATAGGATTCCAAAATTCAGGTATGGTTATTGCTGATCAAGCAACTTTAGTTACTATGGGTAATTTAGGTTCTAAAGAAGTCATAGTAACAGTTTTTGGATTATTTTTAATCACAATTTTATACGCTTTAAAAATTCCAGGATCAGTACTATTTGGAATTTTAGGATCTTCTATTTTATCTTGGATACTAGGTGTAGCATCTTTCCAAGGCGTTATAGGAAAAGTACCAAGTATTGCACCAGTTTTTGGACAGTTAAATTTATCTCCATCTAATATCTTTACAACAACTTTTTGGCTTGTAGTTCTAACGTTCTTTTTTGTTGATTTCTTTGATACAGCGGGTACTTTAATAGGACTTTCTAATGCTGCAGGATTTGCAGATAAAGAAACAGGAGATTTAGCAAGAGACAAACAAGCTTATATGGCTGATGCTGTAGCAACTACTGCAGGAGCAGTTTTAGGAACATCAACAACAACAACATATATAGAAAGTGCAGCAGGTATTGCTGAAGGAGCAAGAACAGGCTTTGCTTCTATAGTTACAGGATTTTTAATGTTGCTCATGTTATTCTTTTCTCCTTTAGCAGCATCAATACCAGGAGCAGCAACAGCACCAGCACTTATTTTTGTTGGGTTTCTTATGATGAAATCAATTACAAAAATTAATTGGGACGATATAACAGACGGTATGCCAGCATTTATAACGCTTATAACTATGCCTTTAACATATTCTATAGCTCACGGTATAGCATTAGGATTTATATCTTATCCAATTATAAAATTATTTACAGGTAAAAAGAACGAATTAAGTTGGCTTTCTTGGGTTTTATTTGCAATATTCATAGTATTTTTAATAGTAGAATAATTATATAAAAAAAGCATCCACAAAATTAGTGGGTGTTTTTTTATGATTATGAATTATTGAAAAATGTTGATTAGGATTTTCTTTTGTTGATGCAATATTCATTAATGAAAGTAATGGATTTGCAATAATAATAGAAGCTAAAGTATTATCTGATATATCAAAAGATATCACTTATGATGTGATGCGAAACCAAATAAAACATTGTTTTTGCTAATCACACCAAAAATTTTTAAAGATAACCCTTCAAGTAGATTATATGGATATTTAATTAATGAATATATGAATCAGCTGCAATCATTAAAAAGAGATTTACCGTATAGAACTGAAAATATATGTTTTGAAAAATTATCTAAAAAAATAGGGTGGTTAAACTGGGAAGATTTTAAAAATATAAACCATAAATGTTGCCTTTGGTTAAAATAAAAAATTAATTGAAAAAATTTTATGAAAAATAATAATTAAATAATCCTCTACAATTATTAACGTAGAGGATTATTTAATTATTATTTTCCTGGATTTGTCAGTTGGAAAAATGAAAAACTAATAAAATGCTTATTATA
>CAYZNB010000084.1:0-13063 GCA_964478535.1 uncultured Thermotogaceae bacterium | reverse complement strand
GTAAATCAGCGAAATCATAATAATCAATGTTCCTATTAAAATATTTAAGAAAAGGCGCAAATGATGAGAAAATATAGTGAATATAAAGATGTATCTTGGTATGAATATACAAAAGAGATATTTCTAATGAGGATAAATCAAATTATAAATTGGTTAAAGTTGGCGATGTTGCATATAATAAAACAAGAATGTGGCAAGGTTCGGTTGGTTATAGCCAATATAGAGGAATAGTTAGTCCTGCTTATATTGTAGTTAAACCAAAACTTGAAATTAATGCTAAATATTTTCATTATTTATTTAGGACAGATTATTTTTAAAATTATTCAAGAAGATTTTCTTATGGATTATGCGATGACCAACTAATTTTAAGATATGGCGATTTTAAAAGAATGTATTCTATTGTCCCGCCTCTTGAAAAGTAAAATAAAATAGCTAAATATCTTGACAAAAAACAGGAACAGGCAGAACAATTTATTGCAAAACAGGAAAAAATAATTGAGCTTATGAAAGAGCAGAAAAAAGCAATAATAAATCAAGCTGTAACTAAGGGAATAAATCCTGATGTGAAGATGAAAGACAGCGGAGTTGAATGGTTTGGGGAGATACCAGAGTATTGGAAAATTAGGAAGTTGAAGTATTTGTTAAAAATTAAATTGAAATACGGAGCAAATGAAAGTGCAGGGTTAGATGATAAAAAATTACCAAGATACATTAGAATTACCGATTTTGGAGATAATGGAGAATTAAGAGAAGAAACTTTCAAATCACTTTCTTTTGATAAGGCAAAAGACTATTATTTAGAATATGGCGACATTTTATTTGCAAGAAGCGGAACAACTGTAGGAAAAACATTTCAATTTAAGAATTATAATGGCAAGGCTTGTTTTACTGGATATTTAATAAAAGCTACTGTAAACAATAGAATGATCTTATCTGATTATTTATATTTATATACTAAATCGAATTCTTACGAAGATTGGAAGAGTAGTATTTTTAATAAGGCAACCATTGAAAATATTGGTGCAGACAAGTATTCTTTTTTAGATGTAATAATACCAACTTGTGGTTCCCTACACCAACTTTAGAAGAACAAAAAGAAATAGTTGTATATATCGAAGAAAAAACAGCTAAAATTGATACAGCTATATCAAAGGCAGAGCAGGAGATAAAACTTACTAAGGAATATATGGAGAGCTTGATATATAATGCGGTTACATGGCAGATAAGTGTGGAATAGGCTTTTTGGGATAAAAAGGGGGGCAAGCATCTATGAAAATTAATGAATTTATATCAAATTATAAAAATCATCCTATTTTGTTTGTAGGAACAGGAGTTAGTTTAAGATATTTAAATAATTCATTTAACTGGAATGGATTATTAGAACATGTTATTGTTGAATTAAAAGGAAATAAAGAATTTTATCTAAATACTAAATCAAAGTGCCAAGAAGATGGGAAATTTAGATTTGATAAAATAGCTTCAATTATAGAAAACGAATTTAGTGAAGCATTAGAAAGTGATAGAAATGGTAGATTTAAAGATGTAAATGATATTTTTTTTGAAAAAATGGAAAAAGACATAAATGTAGGAAGATTTAAAATTTATATATCTAAATTGCTAGAAAATTTAGAATATCGAGAAGAAAAAAAAGATGAAATAAAAGAGTTGAAAAAAATAAGAAAAAATATAGGTTCAATTGTTACAACAAATTATGATAAATTAATTGAAGATATTTTTGAATTTGAACCATTAATTGGAAATGATATTCTTTTGAGTAACCCATATGGCTCTGTTTATAAAATTCATGGTTGTGTTACTCAACCAGAACAGATAATAATTACAAAAGAGGATTATGACAAATTTAATAATCAATATGAATTAATAAGAGCTCAACTTTTATCGTTATTTATTCATAATCCTATAATATTTTTAGGCTATAATATTGGCGATCAAAATATAAAAAATATTTTAAAAACAATTTTTACATATGCGAAACCAAATAGTGAATTAGCAGAGATAATAAGGAAAAATTTTTTACTGGTTGAATATGAAGCAAATTCAAATAATGAAGATATAACAGAACACGATATAGATTTAGAGGGATTTTCAACAATTAGAATAAATAAACTAAAAACTGATAACTATATTAGTATATATAAATCTTTATCAGAAATAAATTTACCTATTTCAGCTATGGATATTAGAAAAGTACAAAATGTTGTAAAAGAAATATATTCTGGCGGAAAGATAAAAGTGAGTATAACTGAAAAATTAGATAATTTAAAGAATGGTGACAAGGTTTTAGTAATTGGTACAGATAAAACAATAAGATATGAACATCAGTCTTCTTCAGAGATTATGGCAAATTATTTTAAAATTATTGATGAAGAAAACTCTCAGTTATTAGATTTAATAGATAAAATAACAATACAACGTCAACAATATTTTCCAATGTTTGCATTTTGTAAAATTAATAATAGAATTGATTCTAAAAAAAATTTGAGAGAACAACAGAAAAGCAAGGTTATTGATTTTTCTCAAGGGATAAAAGGAAATTTACAAAAAAAGTATAATAATGTTAAAGCCATTCAAGATGATAATACTATTTCTAGAACAAATAAAGTATCTGTATTTACTTGGAATATAATGAATGATAATATTAATTTGAGTATAGTAGAGGATTATTTAAGGAAATATGAAAATAAAGAATGTACAGATTATAGAAAATTATTATGTGTATATGATTATAAAAAATATAGCGAAATAGATTAACGAGGACACTAAATGCAAAACACAGATATGTCCGAAAAAGGATTCCAAAAATATATCACAAAATACCTTGTTGAAACCATCAAATACATAGAAACATTCTCAAATGATTTCGACAGAGAATTATGCCTTGATAAAACACAACTATTTGAATTTATAAAAAACCGCCAGCCTGAAAGCTATGATTTTATAATAAAAAAAGGAGAAAAAGCTTTTTTAGACAGACTTGACAGCAAAATAAAAACAGAAGGTATAATCGAAGTATTAAGAAAAGGCTTGAAACACCTTGATAGAACTGTGTATTTTTTCTATCCGCAGCCAAATTCAGACCTTAACCCAAAAGACAAAATAAAATATGAAGCCAATATTTTTTCAGTTACACAAGAACTGGTTTGCACAGATACAAATAAAAACAGAATAGACCTTGTAATATTTATAAACGGATTGCCAATAATTACAATGGAGCTGAAAAACGCATATACAAATCAAGCTGTAACTAAGGTAATAAACCCTGACCTGCCTGCCGGCAAGGCTAGGTGTGAAGATGAAAGACAGCGGTGTTGAGTCGCTTGAGGAGATACCAGAGCATTGGGAAGTTTCAAAGATTAGATATATTTCAAAAATAAATCCTGTTAAATCAGAGAGCAAATATACAAAAAATTCAACTGAAATTGCTTGTTTCTTACCGATGGAAGCTGTATCAGAGGAATGTGTAATTGATACATCTAATAAAAAGCCAATTAAAAAAATATGGGAAGGATTTACATATTTTGCAAAAAATGATGTTGTAATGGCAAAAATCACTCCATGTTTTGAAAATGGTAAAGGAGCTGTATTGGATAAATTAGACACAGATATTGGCTTTGGAACAACTGAATTTCATGTTTTGAGGGCAAGCAAGAAAGTAAATTCGTATTTTTTATTTTATATATTGCGAACAAGCCGTTTTAAAAAATTAGGCGAAGAAAATATGGTAGGTACAGCAGGACAAAAAAAGAGTTCCGACAGAGTTTTTATCTAATTATTTGATAGGAATTCCAACATTAAAAGAACAAAAAGAAATAGTTGCATATATTGAAGAAAAAAAAGATGAAATTGATACAGCTATATCAAAGGCAGAGCAGGAGATAAAACTTACAATATATGGAGAGTTTGATATATAATGCGGTTACAGGGCAAATAAGGGTGGAATAGGAAATTTTTAGAAAAAAGGGGGCTAAAGATTTATGGAAGAAAAAACAGATATAAAAATAGAGAAATTTTGCAAAAGTTTTTTTTATAATGGCGATAAAAATGTTTTAAAAGAATTTTGTGAAAAAATAGAAGAATGTGATAAAAAAGAATGTTCAAATAAAAACAAGGTAGAAAAGAACTTTGAAAAAACAAGAGATAAAATAAGATTAATGTTAAAAAAACATCTTGAACTTGATAATGTAAGTTTTTTATTTGGCACTGGTTCTTCTTTAATGTTAGGAGCTGTATCTATTAGAGATATACCAAAACAAATTGAAGAAAAAATTAAAAATACAAACACAAGTCTTTACAATAATATTTTCATTCCTTTAATTAGTATATTTCAAAAAAAGGGAGATATAAAAATAGATAGTTCTATTAAAAATAAATGGATATTAAACAAAGATTCTGACAGTATTTATAGGTGGTATATTAAAAAGGGAGATGAATCCGAAACAGAAGAATGGGGAAATATTGATACTCCATTAGAAAATTTTACTGATTTTTTATTGGGATTATTATATATTAGCGGTTTTTCAAAAAAAATAAAAATTGAAGATAAAGATTTTGAAAATGAGAAAATAGAAGAGTTAATCCAATTAATAAAAGAAGAGCTTTTTAAACTATGCGATATGGAATATAACTATTCAGATAATAGCTCTAACAAAGATTATTTTTCAAAACTGAAATATCACAAAAAGTTTCTAAAATCTCTACTGGGGCGACCACTTAATTTGAGACGAGCAAATATTTTTACTACAAATTATGACCTTGTTTTTGAAAATAGCTTTGACGAATTAGGGATTTACTATATTAATGGATTTCATGGTTTTAATGAAAGAGCTTTTAGACCAGAAGTATATGATTTTGATATGTATTACCCTGGAAATACAACCGAAGGAAAGGTAAGGAGAGTTGAAAAAGTATTAAGGTATTTTAAATTGCATGGTTCTTTAAATTGGGTAAGAGAGGAGCAAGAAGCAAACAATATATATGGTTTAAAAGAATATCCTATAAAAATAATTAGAAATGAAAGCAAAAAAGATGTGAAAGAAAGAGAACTAGATGTTGGAGATATAATTATATATCCAACATCATACAAAAAAGGCTACACTCTTGATTTTCCTTACTCTGAATTGTTTAGACAATTTTCAACTGCTATAACTCACCCGCAATCGGTTTTATTTTGTATTGGTTATAGTTTTTTTGATGAACACATCAATGATATAATTTTTCAAGCTCTTTCTATCCCAAGTTTTTCTTTAGTGATAATTGATTTAAATGGAAATACTAAAATTGATGAACTGAAAAAGTTAAATGACCCAAGAATTTCGATTTTGAAGGGCGAATTTTTGGGAGATTTTAAATATTTTGCAGACGAAATAATGCCAAATTTCCATGAATTAAATGTAAATGAACAAATATCAAAAACACTAAAGACTTTATATCCAGAGAAATCTGACCCCATTATTGAGGAGGAAGAATAATGTCTGATAGAGTAATTGGAAGAATCATAAGTGTAGATAGTTTTAGAGTATTAATAGAATTGGATAGCAATTTAAAAGGATTGCATAAAAATAGTTATCATGGATTATACGAGATAGCAAAAATAAATTCATATATTGTTATACCTGTAAATGATGAAAAAATAGTTGCATTAGTTACAAGGGTTAAAGTTACAGATGAAACGGAAATAGAATCTTTTTCTGGAATTATTAATTTGCCGAAGTCAAAAAGATATATTGTTGCAACAATGATAGGAACTATTAGCGGAAATAATGATGACTTAGAATGTAAAGGCAAACAAGAATACTTACAAGGTGTTTATAATTTTCCTATTTTAGATAATCCTGTGTGGTATGTTATGGAACAAGAATTGGAGGTAATTTTTGATTATAATAAAAATAAAAAAATTGATTTTGAAAAAGATTATTATTTACCTATAGGAACATCTCCAGTTTTTAATGATTTTGAAATTAAAATTAATCCTGATAAATTCTTCTGTACACATGCAGCAATACTTGGAAATACTGGTTCAGGAAAATCTTGTACTGTTTCAACTATTTTGCAGTCTTTATTAAATTTTAAATTTAGTGAAGATGAATACATAAATAATGCAAATATAATTATTCTTGATACAAATGGAGAATATAAATCTGCTTTCAATTTTTCAAATAAAATTACTAATGATAGAGTAAATGCTTTTACAATAGAAGAAGAAGGTATAAAAGTACCGTTTTGGTTTATGAATTATGATGATTTTGATTATCTTTTTAAACCAAGTGCAAATACTCAAGCTCCTATTCTTAAAAGAGCTATTGAATTAGCTAAAAATAATGATGAAGCAGAAGAAAAAAAAGTTTTTCCTTTAATAATTGAAAATACAGTTAATCAAATCATAGATTTATGTCAAAAGAATGATAAGTCAAATAATGATGAACTTTTGAAAATAATTTATGAAGAGGTCGAAAATTTAAAAAACGTACCAGAATTAGAATCAATATTTTCATTCGATAAAAATGAATATGTAAAAAGAAATGAAGGAAGAGGAAATAATGCTGGAAGATTCTTTTTCAATAATTCAACTAAAATAATGGATATTAGTTTTAAGAGTGATATTTCTGATAAGTTAAAAAAAGTTTTAGAAGATAATAATAAAGAGGTTGAAAAAGTAAAAATCAGACAAGAGAGTAATATTGATTTACCTATAAATTTCAATTTTGAAGAATTGATTGGAATGTATATTGACAAAGCTATTGAAGAACAGAATACAAATAATAACAGGCTAAATGAATTTTTATCAACATTAAGATTGAGACTAAGGGGACACTTTTCTGATGAAAGATTTAACAAACCTTTTATGTTAAGAGAAAACGAGGGTAAAAACTTGTTATCGGAATTTATTCAATATTTAATGGGAGTATTAACAAAAGCAGATGAAAAAAATATTTTCTCAAATTATAAATTTGAAAAAACAGATGATAAATATAGCAATATAATTAATGAAGATAAAAATCAAGTTACAATTATTGATATGTCACTGCTGTCTTATGAGGTTTTAGAAAATATTACGGGATTGATAGGAAGAATTATTTTAGAGTTCCTATCAAGATTAGATAAAGCAGGGATTCCAAGAGGAAGATATCCAACTGTTATTGTATTAGAGGAAGCTCAAAATTATATACCTGAAAAAGATAGAGATAGTGAAAGAATATCCATTTCTAAAAGAGTATTTGAAAGAATTGCAAGAGAAGGAAGAAAATTTGGATTATCATTAATTGTATCAAGTCAAAGACCTTCTGAATTATCAAAAACAGTATTATCACAATGCAACACTTTTATTGTTCACAGATTGCAAAATCCAGAGGATCAAAGATATATAAAACAAATTGTATCATCTGCAAATGAAGATATATTAAATCAATTACCAATTTTACCACAGCAACACGCAATAATTATGGGAGATGCAGTTAGAAGTCCAGTACAAATAAAACTTAGAGATGTAGAACCTGAACCGAGAAGTAAAAATCCTGAATATGTAAGACAATGGTTAGATAAAAGTAAAAAATTGAAAAAAGAAGCTATTGATAAAGTTGTTGAAAAATGGATAGGAAACTAAAAAAAAGGAGAAAGAAATTATGTCTAAAAAGAGTATTGAAAAAAAAATTAATCGCGATAAGGATGTAACATCTAATTCAAGTTCAATATCTGCAATACTCACAGATGTTGATAAATATTTAAAAGAGAAGAAAAATTGGAATTCAGTTAAATGGGAAGAAAAAGAAGTAGCAGAAATTGAAAAATATAAATTTCAAGATAAAAAATATATTAATAAGTTAAAATGGGAAAAAGAGAAAAGAATTATTTTAGACGATACCGCGGATGTTTTCCCAGATAAAAAACATGGTTTATATTTCATTAGAACAAGTTTTAAAAAGGAGGAATTAGAAAAAATTGTGGGTACTGATGACGACAAACACTACAACTTTCAAGAAAGGATTAAAAAGAATAATCTAAAGATAAAATTGAGTTTAGTTCCTTCAATTATTGATAATAAACATATTGTATATAATGGAGAGGCAGAAAATGTAAGACAAAGAATACTCGCTCACTTTAATGGTTATAAAGGCAATGCTTGTTTAGCGATAGGAAAAAGAGAGGTTTTAGCAAAAAAAGATAATTGGGAATATGCCTATATATCCTTAGATGATTATGAAATTTATAAAGATAATTCTAAAAAAGAGATAAGGTTATTTTTAGAGAACGCTTGGAGATATAGAAATGGATGGCCTATTTTATGTTTAGATTAGAATAATTTCTTTTAATTTAGTGTTGTTCAAAATAATCACAATAATCAGCGTACCTATTAAAAAAGGAGGACACCAAATTCAAAACACAGATATTTCCGAAAAAGGATTCCAAAAATATATCACAAAATACCTTGTTGAAACCAACAAATATGCAGAAACATTCTCAAATGATTTTAACAGAGAATTACGTCTTGATAAAATACAACTATTTGAATTTATAAAAAATAGCCCACCTGAAAATTATGATTTTATTATAAAAAAAGAATCATTTTTAATATCTTAAAATGAAAAAAATTCTCGTGAAACTTATAAGAAGATTTAAATCTAAGGGAGCTCTGATGTCCAATGATATTATAAAAATATAAACAAAAAATTTATTCATAATATATTTTTATATTGTTTTCAATATCATTTTTAAACCATTTCTGGGGTGATTACGTAGTCAATAGAATTTTACTGGCTGTAATGTATTATAATTGGTATAAAAGGGGTGTTGTGATGGGAAAAAGAAATTATGGTTCAATTTGGAGAAAAACAGATTTACATGTTCATACTCCATTTTCTTATTTAAATAATGAATTTGGAAATAATTTTGAAGAATACTTTGTTAAATTATTACTACTAGCTATTGAAAAAAATATTGAGGTAATAGGAATTACAGATTATTTCACTATTGAAGGATACAAAAAAATAAAAGAAATAATAGATGGAAATAAATTGCAAGAAATATTAAGCCAATATTATAAAATTGAGCAAAATGGGGAGAAATTTACCGATAAAGTCTTAGAGACTCTTTCCGCATTAAAAAACATTGTTTTTCTACCGAATATTGAATTTAGACTAAATAAATTAGTTGGCAAGAACAGAATCAATTTTCATATTATTTTTTCTGATGATGTTGCTTTAGAGGATATTCAAGAAAATTTTTTAGATCAAATTAATTTTGTACTTGAGGGAAATCAACTTGGAGACGAAAAAAGAAGTTTGACCAAAAGAAATCTAGAAATGTTAGGGCAAAAATTAAAAAATGAACACGAAAATTTTAGCGGCAAAACAGCTATTTCTGTTGGAATGATGAATGCGGTAGTTGATGATAGTCAAATAATTGAAGTGTTAAATAATAAAAGATCAATATTTAAAAACAAATATTTAATTGTTACACCTGCTGATGAAGATTTATCTAAAATTAGTTGGGATAGTCAAGATCACAATGTAAGAAAAACTATACTTGCAAAATCTCATATTTTTTTTACTAGTAATGAGGGAACAATAAAATGGGGATTGGGTAAATTTCATAAAAACAAAAATGAATATATCAAAGAGTTCACATCTTTGAAGCCTTGCGTTCACGGTTCAGATGCTCATAAATTTGAAAAATTATTTGAACCAGATTATAAAAAATACTGTTGGATAAAAGCAGATTTGAGTTTTGAAGGATTGAAACAAATTATTTTTGAACCTGAAACTAGAGTAAAAATTCAAGAAGAAAAGCCTGACTTTAAACAGTCTTATATTATTATTGATGCAGTAAGATTTATTGGACACAGTGATTTTTCGAATGATTGGATATATCTAAATCAAAATCTTAATTCTATTATTGGCGGAAAATCATCTGGGAAATCATTATTGCTTTATTATATAGCTAAAACAATAATTCCGGATAGAATTGATTCTATAAAAAAAGAATTAGGAAATATTCAAAAATATTTAGCTTATAATTTGGAAGAACAAGATGAATTTGACTTTGAAGTGAAATGGAAAGATGGAGAAATTTACAAATTGAACAAAAAAGAAGGAAAAAATAGACTTTGCACTTATATACCACAGATGTATCTGAATCATATTGCTGAAAATGAAAAAAGTAAAAAAGAGTTAAATAGAGTTATAGAAGACATATTAAAATCTGATGATGAGTTTAAGAATATGTACAATGAAAAAATTGATGAAATCGGTAAATTAAAAAAAGAAGTAGAATTAAAAATTGATAATCTTTTTAAAGAAGAAGAAAAACATATAGCTTTGAATGAAGAATTGAAAAGTATTGGCGATGAAGAGGCGATTAAGAAATCAGTTGAAGAATACAAAAAAGTTATTGATAACTTAGAAAAAAATTCTGAATTGTCTGACGAAGAGATAAATAAGTATAAAAAATATTCAACATTTAAAAAAAAGCTATTAGATAAGATTGAAGAATCAAAAGAGAATTTGAGTGGATTTAATGAAATAATAAAAGTTTCAACCCCTTTATTTGAAAAAGAGATAAATGATTTTATTAGTGAAAAATACAAAAGTGGTATAAAAAAGAATTTTGAAAAAGTAAAAGTAAAAGAAGAAATTGATAGAATAGAAAAGATGTTTAAAAATGAAATGAAAAATTTTTTATCAGAAATAAAAAAAGTAAATCAAAACTCAATAGATTTAATAGAGACACAAATAAAAAAAAGAGATTGTATTTTAGAAGAGCTTGACAAGAAACTAAAACCTTTGTCGGAAAAAATGTTGAATATAGAATTAATACGAAATAAATCAAAGGAAATGGAAAAAGAAAATTTAAAACTTAAAACTATAAGTGAAAAAAAGAAATCGATAGAAAAAAAGATTGATGAGAAAAACAAATTACAAGAAAGTATATTAGAAAACTATAATTGTATGTTGAAAAATTATAATGAGTTGGTTTCAGAAATAAAAAAGAATAAAAATATAGGTAAGGAAAAAAACATTGAACTAATTCCAGAGATAAAATTTAATAATGAAGAATTTGAAGCTAACTTTGCAGATAAAATCAATAAGAGTATTAATTTAGAATCTCAATTTGGAAAAATGTTTGATAAAAACAACTTTAAATTTATTAACGAAAAACACAGTACGGAATTGGAAAGAATATTTAATACAATCTTAGATATTAATTCCAACATTCAGTATAATAAAGGTTTTAGTAGAGAAAAAGTGCTTAAAGCTCTTTTAGATAATTATTTTTATATTGATTATGATTTAATGCAATCTGGTGATGGGTTATTAGATATGTCTCCCGGTAAAAGAGGAATAATACTCTTTCAATTATTTTTGCATTTAAGTAGTTCTGATACTCCAATATTAGTAGATCAACCAGAAGATAATCTTGATAATAGAACTGTTTATCAAGAGTTAAATCAATTCATTAAAGATAAAAAAAGTAAAAGACAGATAATCATCGTATCCCATAATGCTAATTTAGTTGTATCTACTGATTCAGAAAATGTTATTGTTGCAAATCAAGCGGGACAAAACGGGAGTAATGACAATAAAGAATTTAAGTTTGAATATATAAATGGTGCTTTAGAAGATACAAAAGAAACGCCAAATGAAAAAGGCATTTTATATCAAAAAGGAATAAGGGAACACGTTTGCGAAATACTAGAAGGTGGAGAAGAAGCTTTTAAAGTAAGAGAAAAGAAATATAATATTGAATAAAATTTCACTTTGATTTAAGTTTACAAATATGGTATAATATATTATAAATGTAAACCAAAGGAGTGATTGTAATGTTTGGAGAAAAACTAACAATTTTAAGGAAACAAAGAGGTTATTCTCTTAGGTATTTAGCTGAAAAATTGAATTTATCCCATACTGCAATTAATAAATTTGAAAAAAATATATTAAAACCCGATTCAAAGACACTTATTCAAATTTGCCAATTTTTTGATGTAAAACCTGCATATTTTTACTATAAACCATTAGCAAATATTGAAATAAAAGATATTAAATACAGAAAAAAGTCTGCATTATCAAAGAAAAATCTTGAAATAATAGAATACAAAACAAGAGAAAAAATTGAAAAATTTTTTGAATTAAAATCATTTTTCCCTGAAAACAGATTTTTCAATATTGATATATCAGATATCACTTACGAAATAAACAATTTAGATGAAATTGAAAATTTATCTATAGAAATAAGAAAAAAACTTAATCTTGGGGAAGAGTCTATCCCAAATTTACTTGAAGTATTAGAGGAAAATGGATTTTTTATATTATTTATTGAAAACTTTAAAGGTTTTGATGGGAAACAAGGTTTTGCAAATGATATTCCATTTATTGTTTTATCAGAAAATAAATCAGGTGATAGACAGCGTTTTAATTTGGCTCATGAGTTAGGGCATATTTTGATAAAAAATAATGAAAACTTGGATTCTGAAAAAGTTGCAAATATGTTTGCGGGTTGTTTATTAATTCCAGCCAATTCATTATTAAAAGAGCTTGGAGAAAAAAGGCAATCCATTTCTCTGCACGAATTGGGAGAATTAAAGAAAAAATATCGTGTTTCTATGCAGTCAATAATTATGAGAGCTTTTCAATTGAAAATAATTTCAGAAAGAAAAAAAGAAGAGCTTTTTAAATGTTTTTCTATGAATAAATGGAGACAAAATGAACCAATACAAATTGAAATAGAACATACAGACAAATTTAAAAGGCTTGTATGTGAAGCAGTTGTAGAGGGTTATATTTCAGAATCAAAAGGAGCAGAATACCTAAACATAACTACTTCTGATTTCATAAAAGAATATCTGAAAGGATTAAATTATGAAGTGCATAATTAACGATACTAATATCTGGATAGACTTAAAAACAGCGGATATAATGGAAAAAATATTTAATCTGCCATATAAAATAGTCTGTCCGGATATTTTGTTTTATGATGAATTAATTAATAATGAAGGTGATTCCCGACTTTTTGAGTTAGGGAGGCAAAAAATCAAAATATAATATTCAAAACA
>CAYZNB010000083.1:0-13230 GCA_964478535.1 uncultured Thermotogaceae bacterium | reverse complement strand
ATATTTCCGTTACAACCCTTTTTTCCCTACCCACTAAAATTTGAAGTGAACCAAATTTTAATATCGTTAATTCATTAAATTATAGTGGGAATATTTATAAGGGAAAGAATAATTTATATGTTTTTGATGGTAGTGATTTAATAATAATAAATGATGTGGTAAGTAAAATTCGATTTTCTCAAAATATTTTAAAAATTAAAGAAACTTCAGATAATGTTTTCGTTTTTTTTGAAAATAATTATTATTATGACTTAAAAAATAGTATTTTTTTTAATATTGCAAAATCAAGAGATTTAGATTTTTTCAATGACAAAATAATTTATAGTATTGATAATGTTTTATATGAATATTCTGAAAAAGGAGAAAACAAAAAAGTTTTTGAGTTTTTTAATGATATTTTATTTTTTTCTAATAATGAAGTTTTAATAACTGTTGATTTAGATGAAATACTTTTTCTAAATCATAATTATGAAGTTTTTTATTACGATTTTATTGATCATAAACCAGATTTAATTTTAGTTCATGATGATTATTTGTTTGTTTCTAAAAGGGATATTTTAAGAATTTATGATTTGAATAATCCTTTTCTAAATGAAGAAATTTCTTTAAATATGCCTATAATTGATATAGAGTATGATGGAAATTATGTTTATTTGTCGTTTTATTCTGAGGGAGCTGGAATTTATGAGATTGATAAAAATTTAAACTTGATAGAGAAAGAATTTATATATTTTTTTAATGCATACAAAATGATAAAATAGAAGCCCAAAAGGGCTTCTATTTTATAGTTATTATTTTATCTAATTTTACTATTTCTACAACTTTTTTGACGTTAGGATTTTTAACGTTATGTATTTCTAAGTTTCCGCCAGCTTTTTTAAAGTCTGAAAAAAAGTAGAAAACACGCCCCAATCCACTACTATCAATGTATTCCAATTCAGTCATATCTAAAATAATTTTTTTCAAACCTTTTTCTTTTAAATCATATAGCATATCTTTAAGTTCTGATGAATTTGTTATGTCAACTCTTCCTTCTAAAAAAATTCTTCCGGTTATTCCGGTTATTTCTTTTCTCATGATTTCACCTCTCATAAATTATATAAAAAGTATTAAATTAAATTCATTCTTTTTTATATTATACCATATTTTTAACTTTTTGTGCAATTTTTTAATTTAATTTTAAAATGGTCACAGTTTTTTCGTTTATAGTGTATATTAATTCGCCGTTAAAAAAATCAGTTTTTTCTTCTTCTGTAAATGGTTTGTTAGAAAAGATTTTTTCAGCGTATCCTTGCGTTTTTTCAATAATCCATATTGGAATTTTAATTTTTATTTCTTTTTCTTCTCTATTAACGATTACAACATATTTTTCGTTTTTATCCCATAAAGCATAAGATAAATATCCGCCTTCGTTTTTTAAAAAAGTAAATGAAGATTTTTTTAACACTGGATTTTCTTTATAAATTTTTATGAGTTTTTTTGTAAAATTTAAAATTTCTTTATTTTCTTCAGAAAAGTTATCCCATGGCATAGTTCGTCTGTTATCTGGATCGGTGAATCCTGTTAAACCTATTTCATCTCCGTAATATAGACCTGGTGATCCTGGAAGTGTAAACATCATTATTAAACCCATTTTAAAAATATCTATGTCTTTATTTTTATCAGCAAGTTCATGTCCTAAAAAAGAGCTTCTCCCAATATTTTTAGTAGTTCTTGTCATCCATCTTGAATGATCGTGATTACTAAGTTGGTTTAAGGCTATGTGTTTACTATTCATTGGGAGTTGAGATAATGCCCAATTAACAGCACTTACAAAATATGAAGAGTTCATAAATAGGTCTTCTCTAAATGCGTCGTTATGTTTTTCTGTGCCGGTTAAAAAATAACTGATTGGATCCATACATCCTAAATAATTCATTATACTGTCCCAGGATTTCCTTTCCAACCACGGTAAAGGTGATTTATATATTTCAGCGAATATTATAGAATCTTCATTAGCTTTTTTTACTAATTTTGAAAAGTATCTCCAAAATGTGTGATTTTCTTCAAATGATTTTCCTAAATCGTCTGCAACGTCTAATCTCCACCCGTCTATTTTATAAGGTTCTCCACTCCATTTTTGAGCAATTTCTCCGATTTGTTTCCATAATCTTATGCTTGAATAATTAAGTTTTGGAAGAGTTTTGTATCCCCACCATCCTTCGTAATCTTTTTCGCCATGCCAATAAAAATAATCTTTATAAGGAGATTTTTCATCTGAAAGTATGCCTTTTTCATATATTTTATATTCATCTACCCATTTGCTGAATGAACCGCAATGATTAAATACTCCATCTAAAATTATTCTCATATTTTTTGAGTGAATTTTTTTAACGAGTTCAAGAAATAATTCGTCGCTTTTCTTTAGGTTTGTTTCTGAGGTTGTTCTTACTTTATATTTTTGTGATAAATCATCAGTATCTTCTTCAATAACTCCATAGTGAGGGTCAATATGTTCATAATCTTGAGTGTCATATTTATGTGGACTTGGAGATACGAATATAGGGTTAAAATATAATGTTTCAACTCCTAATTTTTCAAGATAATCTAATTTTTGAATTACTCCTTTTAAATCTCCTCCGTAAAATTCTCTATGACCATTACTGTCTTCGGGTAATTTATTCCATTCTTTTTTTTCTACAGGTGTTCCATCGTAGATATATTCTGTTGAAACGGGATCATTTTTTGTGTCTCCATTAAAAAATCTATCTACAAATATTTGGTAATAAATTGTTCCGTGAGCCCAATTGGGCGTTTTGAAATCTGGGATAAGAAAAAAATCGTGTATATGCCTATGTTCAACAATTCCCATCGCGTCATATTTTAATTTTTGATTTTTTTCTTCTAAAACAATTTCAAAGTGGTATTTTATAACCCGATTAGGCATTTCAAATGTTTTTTCAAAATAATAAAAATCTTTTGTTTCATAAGAAAATTGCATTTTTTCGTTTTTATAATTGTTGGGATTTTTTTCAGGCGTTAGATATATATCGCTTGAACTTTTACCAAGAAATTTTGGAATTCTCAACTTTATTTTTACAGGTTCTCCAAATTTTGGCTCTTCTGGTAATAAAAAGGTTGAAGTTTGATCAGAAAATATACCTTTTATCATATTTTTTTGCCTCTTTTCATTTAATTTCTTCTAATTCTTTCAAGATTTCATGTTCCCTTTCTTCTTCATTTAATATTGATTCTTCAATTGATTTTTTTTCGTTGATTAGTTTTTCTAATTTTGGGTAATTATCTCCGTATTTTATCATATCTTTTTCAATTTTGTCTAGTTTTAAAAAATATTCTTCTGCTAATTTTCGTGCATTTTCAAGGTTTCTTTCAAGGGCTAGTATTTTGTTTTTTAATTTTTTTTCTTGTTCGTAAGTATGTTTTCTCTTTTTTGATTTTTGTAATTTGAAAGAATCTTGGGTTATTATTGATAAAAATTTATCTAAATCTGCTGAAATTTCTGAATATCCATTATTGATAAAAATATATTTATCACATATGTTTCTAAGTAGTTTAACGTCATGCGATACTAATATAATTGCACCTTTAAATTCTTTCAAGGTGTCTTCCAAAACTTGTACGGTTAAAATATCGAGATGGTTTGTAGGTTCGTCAAGAATTAAAACGTTTGGTTTTTTAAATATCAATTTTGCTAATGCCAATCTTGTAAGTTCTCCACCTGATAGTTCTTCTATTTTTTTAAATACGTCTTCTCCTGTAAATCCAAATCTTCCTATATATTTTCTAACTTCATAATCAGGTTTTTCTGGCATCATAGCCCACATTTCATTTACTATATCTTTATCTTTTGTGAATGTTGAAATAACTTGATCAATATAACCTACTTTTATGTTGTGTCCCCATTCAAAGTTTCCTTTGAATTCTTTTATTTTTCCTGTTAGAATGTTTAATAAGGTGCTTTTACCACAACCATTTTTACCTATAATTGCAATTTTTTTGTTTTCTTCCAGAACAAAAGAAACTTTTTTTAACAGTTTTTTGTCTTCTGAATACGAAAAAGAAAGGTTTTCAACCTTCACTACATTTAATCCTGTTCTTTCTGGTTCAGGGATTTTTATTTTTATAGATTGTTCCATGATTAAATTATCTATTTGGCTGTATTCTTTTTTTAGCTTTTCTAAAGTTCTTTCTCGGATAATTGCTTGTCGAATCATTTTTTCTGTCGCCCATTTTCTAAACCTTTTTACCATAGCTTGAACTCGATCTATTTCTTTTAAAAGATTTTTCTTTCTTGATTCGATAGAATTAATAAATAATTCTCTTTGTTCCATATATGTAGAAAAATTACCTGAAAAGTTCCAAAGTTTATAATTATTCAATTCCCAGTATTTATTACATACTTCATTTAAAAAATTTCTGTCATGAGATACTATTATTACAGCACCTTTATAGTTTTTTAGATAATTTTGAAGCCAATTTATTGAGTATAAGTCAAGATGGTTTGTGGGTTCATCTAGTAATAAAAGATTGTGATTTCCTGCAAGAGTTTTTCCTAATGAAAGTCTTGTAAGTTCTCCTCCGCTTAAAGTTCCCACAGGTCTTTCCCATTCGTTTTCTTCAAATCCTAATCCTAATAGTATTCCTTTTACCGTTTTATCAACCATCATTTCATCAACTTCATTTTTTATTTCTGATTTAACAAAATTGTATAAATTTTCATTTTTATTTTCTATTCTGAACTGTTTTAAAAATCCTATTTTAAGACTATTATTTTTTGTTATTTTTCCTTCCATAGGTTCAATTTCTTCAGATAAAATTTTAAGTAATGTTGTTTTTCCAGAACCATTTTTACCAATTAAAGCAATTTTGTCTTCATTATATACACTTAAATTTACATCAAAAAATATATCTTGATATCCAAAAAAATGGTCTATTTCGTCAAGTTTTATAAGCATTTTTATTCCTCCGTTTCTAAAGCTTTTTGAGCTTCATTATAATCAATTTCTTTATAACTTCCCTCCTCTAAATCATTGAGGGTTATTTTTCCTATAGCGGTTCTTTTTAAATCTAATAAATTTAATTCTATTTTATCAATCATTCTTTTTATTTGATGGTATTTCCCTTCACATATTTTTACTTGTAACAAATTTTCTTTTAATATTTTTATTTTCGCAGGTTTTGAAATAAAATCTCCTAAATCAATTCCAGTTTCAAGTGATTTTATTTTTTCGTCAGTTAATTCGCCTTCAAAAGTTATTTCGTATGTTTTATAGACTTTTTTGTTCGGAGAAATTACTTTATGAATATATTCACCATCATTACTTAAAATTAAAAGTCCATGAGCGTCTTTATCTAATCTTCCTGCGATTGAAAGTTTTTCTGAAAATCTATGATTAATAAGCGAAATTACAGTTTCTTCTTTATCGTCTTTAGTGGCAGAAATGTAATTTTTAGGTTTGTTCATTACAATATAAACGTTATGATAAGGAATAACAAATTGATTATCAAAATAAACTTCATCATTTTCATTTATTTTTAATGATGAAGAGGTTATTATTTTGTCATTTACTTTTACTTTTTTTTGAGAGATAAGTTTTTTTACGTCTGATCTGCTTCCGTATCCGGCATTTGATAAAAATCTATCTATACGCATTTGTAACTCCTTTACCTAACTTTTTAACCATTGTTTTTTACAACATATGAATATACGTCTTCTAAAGAAGGGGTTATTTCTCTTATATAATAATTTTCATTATTTCCTTCAAATTCTTTTTTTGTCTCTATTATTATTTTATTTTCTGAAATTGGTTTAGTTGTTATAATAGTTTCTTGTGTTTTTAAAGAAGCCATTATTTCATCAAAATTTTCTTTTTCAAAAGTTATTTCGTATATTTTTATAATATCATTAAATTGAGAATAAAGGTTTTCTGTTTTATCTAATAATTTTATTTCTCCATCTATTATTACCGCAATATCTGAAGCCAGTTGTTCTACTTCCCAAATATAATGAGAACTTATAATTATAGTAACTTTTGATTTTATGTTTTCATGTATTATATATTCTCTAATAAATTTTGATGTTTCAACATCTATGGCATTTGTGGGTTCGTCAAGTAAAAGAATTTTAGGCTTTTTTAACAACGCTCTTGCAATATTTAATTTTTGTTTGTTTCCAGAAGATAATTTTTTTACTAGTCTGTCTTTGTATAGATTTAAACCAAAGTCTTCCATTATGTCTTTTATGAAATCTTTTGATATTTTAATTCCGGACATTTCAGAAAACATTTTTAAGTTTTCATAAGAGGTTAAATCTTCTTCAAGTACTGTATAATCAGAAACTAAACTAATCATTTTTCTAATTTTTGAAAAATTTTTTTGCAGGTTTAATCCTAAAATTTCAACGTTTCCTTTAGAGGGACTTATCAATGTAGATAAAATTTTCATTAATGTAGATTTTCCCGCACCGTTAGGGCCTAAAAGACCAAAAATTTTTCCTTCGTCTATTTGAAGGTTTATATTTTTAAGCGCATAAAAATTTCCATATTTTTTAGATACGTTATTAATTATAATTGATTTCATAAATTCCTCCGCGATTAAAAATGTTCATACTTAGTATTTTTTTGAATTTTTCTTTCAAAGTCTCTTTTTGCTAATGATTCTCTTTTATCATAAGATTTTTTACCTTGTGCAAGAGCTAACTCGACTTTAACTTTTCCGCGACTATTTATATACAATTTAATCGGAACTAATGTCAGACCACTTTGTTTAATTTTATTTTCGAGTTTTAAAATTTCTCTTTTATGTAAAAGTAATTTTCTAGGTCTTTCTGGATCATGATTAAAAATTGAAGAGTTTTCATAAGGGCTTATGTGAGTTTTCATAAGTATTACTTCTCTTTTTGATATTTTCGCAAAGCTGTCCTTTAAATTAACTTTTCCTTGTCTTATAGATTTTACTTCCGATCCTTTAAGTTCAATTCCTGCTTCAAATGTTTCTAGTATATGATAATCATGTCTTGCTTTTTTATTATTAATTGTTATACTCATTAGATTTCCACCTCTAAGCCTTTCTTCTTTCTTGTAAGAATGCTAAGTATTATATCAGCTCTTTTTTTACCTATTCCTGGTACTTCTGTTAAGTCTTCAAAAGAAACTTCAAAAAGTTTGTTTAGATTTTTAAATGTATCTACAACATTTCTAATTGAATTTACAGGTATTTTGGTTGAAGTTAAAATACGATAACCTCTAGGAACAATTTGTATTTCGGCTAAAGAATCATCTGTTGAGATATCATGTCCTATTGTTTTAAGAACTTTATTAAAATTTGTAAATTCTTCTGTTTTTACCTCTTTGAATATTTGTATGGCTTCTTCAGGTTTTTGAAAATTAAGTTCGTCAATATGATAATCCATAATTATAGAGCCAACATATCTTGGTATAGATTTTAAAATTTCTTCATATTCTAACTTAACACTTCCTGCTATTTTGCCCAATTCTTTCAAATATCTATCAATTCCTTCTGTTATTCTTATTGTAAGCATTCCTTTTGAAATTATTTCCGCAACATCGTAAAGATTAACTGTACCTCTTGTTTCTTCTATATTTAAAAATGACATTAAATCAAGGAAATTTTGTTTGTATCTTTGAGCAATAGTTATTTCTTGATTTAACCGAGCAAATAGAATCGATTCTGGTAGAAGGTCATATTTTTTCTTTTTGTAAAATACAGATACAGTATTTCTTCTCTTGGATACTGCTATTACAATATCATCTGTTTGATAAGAGGTTTTTTCGGCAGTTCTATGACGCATGCCGGTTTCATTTGTGAAAATAGTTTTTTCGGGATTAATTTGAACATTTGCGTATAATATTTTGTCTCCGGATTCATTTAAAACTATTGCACCGTCCATTTTGCCTAATTCATATATTTTTTCAGGAGAAAAATCACAGTCTATTTTAAAACCGAGTTGTATTAATCCTTCTTTTATATACTTTTCATCATCCGATGCGAGGAATATTAAACCTCCCAATCCTGCATCCATTATTCTTTCAATTCCTTCTCTCAAGTCTTTGCCGGGAGCAAGCAAATTGAGTATTTTTAAGAAAGCTTCGTCCATAATTATGTTACCCCCTAAAATAATTTATTAAATCTGTTATGTTAGATATTTTTATTAATTGGTTTGATTTGTATTTAACTTTTTCAGGAACTATTATATTTTTAATCCCTATTTTTTCTGAAAGCTCAATTCTTTTTTCTATTAAACTTGTGTTTCTTATTTTGCCGTCAAGACCTATTTCTCCAAATCCTATAGCAGCATTTGGAAAAGGTTTATCTAAAAATGATGAAAATATAGCTAATGCTATTGCAAGATCTATAGAACTATCATTTGTTTTAAAACCGCCAGAAGTGTTTAAAAATATGTCTTTTGCTTCAAAAACTATTTTTAGTTTTTTTGACATAACCGCACAAATCATAACTGCTCTATCGTTAGGAATACCCGTAGTTATTAGACGAGAAGTGCTGTATACAGGTTTTCCAACTAATGCTTGTATTTCTATTGGTATGAGTTTGCTGCCTTCTTTTACTACGCTTAAAACGTTTCCGGGCTCATTAGAATAATCAGAAATAAAATATTCTGTGATATTTTCTACTGGAAATATTCCCTTCTCTTTCATTTCAAAAAGAATTATTTCGTCAGTAGGTCCGAATCTATTTTTTATTATTCTCAACATTCTTAATCCAGAAGATTTTTCTATTTCAAAGTGCATAACACAGTCTACAACGTGTTCAAGAAGTTTAGGTCCCGCAATAGATCCTTCTTTATTTACATGACCTATTAAGAAAACGGTTATATTATTTTTTTTTGCAAATTCTGTCAATTTTTTTGAACACTCTTTAATTTGTGTGACACTTCCGGATATAGAATCAAAATTATCTGATTTTAAAGTTTGAATTGAATCTATAAATATAACTTTTGGTTTTGATTTATATCTTTCAACTGAATACATTATATTTTCAACATCATTTTCAAACATAAGGCCTATATTTTTATTATTTATTTCAAGTCTTTTGAATCTTTGTATTACTTGCTCTTTTGATTCTTCGCCCGAAACATATAAACAAAAATCGTCAAAACCAGAACTCAGTTGAGACACTAAAGTGCTTTTACCTATTCCTGGTTCGCCGCTCAACAAATAAACTCCGCCTTGAACAAGGCCGCCTTTTAAAGTTTTATTAAGCTCTTTTATTGATGTGCTGATTTTTTCTGGTACAACAAAACTATCTTCAATATAAGAAATAGAAGATTCTTCGCTAGAATTTTTCTGAGATTTCTTTGAGGCAGTATTTATATTAAATTCTACAACACTGTCTAAAGAATTGCATGAAGGACATTTTGCGAACCACTTTTTTGATTCGTATCCGCAAGAGTCGCAAACATAATGTTTTTCAACTTTATTTTTCAATTTTTAACAGCCTTTTTCTTTTTGGGGGAACTTTTTCGGCCCCTGCCCTTTTTAAAAGAGAGGTTTTCACCAGCTGATTCAACTATTATTTTATCGCCTTCTGCAAATTTTTGTTTTAATAATTCTTCTGAAAGCGGGTCTTCAAGGTATCTTTGAATGGTTCTTTTTAAAGGTCTTGCACCAAATACTGGGTTATAACCTTTTTCAAGAATAAATTCCAGAGCGTTTTCTTTTATATCTATACTAATTCCCTTTGCTTCAAGACGTTTTTCAACGTCAGATAGTTGAATGTTTACTATGTGTTTTATATTTTCTTTTGACAATTGATGGAAAACAACAACATCATCAAGTCTGTTTATAAATTCTGGTTTAAAAGCTTTTTTAACAGCAGACATTACTTGTTCTTTTATGTCTTTATAATCATCCGCATCTGTTTTGTTATCCACAAATCCTACAGATCTTTTTGATTTGTTTATATGTTCTGAACCAAGATTAGAAGTCATAATTAAAATTGTATTTCTAAAATCAACAGTTCTTCCTTGTGAATCTGTTACTCTTCCTTCATCCATTATTTGAAGTAAAATATTGAATACATCAGGATGAGCTTTTTCAATTTCATCTAATAATACAACAGAGTAAGGGCGTCTTCTTACAATTTCAGTTAATTGTCCGCCTTCTTCATATCCTACATATCCTGGAGGTGCTCCGACAAGCCTTGAAACATTAAATTTTTCCATGTATTCACTCATATCTATTCTTACAAGAGATCTTTCATCTCCAAATAAGTATTCAGCAAGAGTTTTTGCGAGCTCTGTTTTTCCAACCCCTGTAGGACCTAAGAACATAAATACTCCGTTAGGTCTTCGAGGATCTTTTAAGCCACTTCTTGATCTTCTTATAGCTTTTGAAACAGAAACTATTGCTTCGTCTTGCCCTATAACTCTTTCATGAAGTACCGCTTCAAGATTAAGTAATCTTTCCATTTCGCTTGTTTCGAGTTTTTTAAGAGGAACGCCTGTCCATTGAGATATAACTTCAGAAATATTTTCATCTGTTATTTTTATTATAGAATTTTCTGCTTTGGTTCTCCATTTTGAATAATCCGAATTATACTTTTCTTTTAATTTATCCAACTCTTTATTTTTTTCTTCAACTTCTTCAAAATTGTTTTGAGAAATTAGTGCGGTTTTTTCAGTTTCAAGTTTGTTTATTTTCTCAAAATCTTTTTTTAATGAAGCGGGAAGAGTTAATATGCTTAATCTTGATTTTGCACCTGCTTCATCTATGACATCTATAGCTTTGTCAGGTAAAAATCTATCTGTTATATATCTTATAGAAAGATTAACAGCACTTTCTACTGCTGTTGGTTCATATTTTACTTTATGATGTTCTTCGTATTTTATTTTTATTCCGTTAAGTATTTGTATTGTTTCGTCAGTTGTTGGTTCTGAAACATAAATTTTTTGAAACCGTCTTTCTAAAGCAGGGTCTTTTTCAATAAATTTTCTATACTCAGAAGAAGTAGTACTTCCAATTAATGTTATAGTTCCATTAGCTAACGCAGGTTTTAAGACGTTTGCGGCATCCATAGAAGACCCTTCGGCTGCACCTGCTTCAACTATCATGTGAAGTTCATCTACAAAAAGAATGATGTCTTCAGTTTTTTCAAGCACTTGCATAAGCTTTTTCATTCTTTTTTCGAATTCTCCTCTATATTTTGTTCCTGCAACGAGTGAAGTAATATCTAACGCGAAAATAGTTTTTGTTTTTAAAACTTCAGGGACATCACCTGAAGATATTTTTTTTGCAAGGCCTTCAACTATGGCACTTTTTCCAACTCCGGCTTCTCCAATTAAAACGGGATTGTTCTTTTTTCTTCTTGCAAGTATTTCCATAACTCTTCTTATTTCAATTTCTCGACCAATAACAGGATCTAACTTGTCATTTTTTGCTTTTTCTGTTAAATCAGTTCCAAAATCTTCAAGTTGTTTTAATGCATTTTGTTTTTGTCTTTTCTTTTCTTCGTTTTCTTCAACTTTTACAAAGTCTTCTTTTGTAGTTCCTTCACCTTTCATCATCATATCTGCAAGTCTTTTTCTAACTTCGGACATATTAATTCCAGCTCTTTTTAAAATATGAGCAGCAATTCCTTCTGATTCGCGGCAAATTCCTAAAAGAAGATGTTCGGCGTCAATCCTTGAAGATCCCATTAATTCAGATTCATCATATGCAAGTTCAATTATTCTTTTTGCTCTTGGAGTAGGTTGCGGAGAACCTATTATGCCTTGGTTGGCATTAGTGCCAACAACATTGGTTATTTCTGATTTCATTTTATTGTAGTTGATGTTAAAATCTTTAAAGATTATACCGAGATATTTTCCCTCTACTTTTAATAAACCTAATAAGATATGTTCTGTTCCAACATAAGGATGTCCCATTTCTTTAGCTTCGTTTTGAGCTTCTATAAATACTTTAGCGGCACGTTCAGTAAAATTATCGAACATGTTTGCTCACCTCCAATATACACTATTTTTATATTCAATAATATTTTAACACGAATAGCTTAAAAAATCAAAGAATTTTTTAGAAAGGCGGAAAGCTAAAATAATTAGTTGGAAAGTAGAAAATTGGAAAGTTGGTCAGGAAAAGCAATTTAATATTAACCGCTTTTTGCTTTTAATGTAGTGTAACAGCCACGCGTTTTTTGCACGGCGTTACAGCGCTTATGACAATGTAGGTCAATAGAAAGTTTGTCAGAAAAAACTCTAAAACAAGTATTTGTAATTAATTCCCCTCTTGAGGGGTGGCAACCCACGGTTGACGAGGTGGACAGGTTTTTGCAAATGATTATAATTACTAGTTGGTCAGTTGGAAAGGAAAAACATTAAAACCTTATAATAATGAGGTGGTAAATATTGGATAAAATAAACGCGAACAAGATCAAATTTTCTAAAAAACAGCTCTCGCTCTGAGAAAAAAGGCTAAAAATAGCAAACTCGCTACGCTCAGACATGCTATTTTCTTACGCCTTTTTTCATCCGCTCAATTGTTTTTTAACGAAAATTCTCAATTGTTCGCTGCTTTATTTCATCCATATTTGCCGTCAAAGCATTATAATAAAAAAAATTGTGCCACTTTTCACTATTTAAATGCTTTTCCATTTAAACATTTGGTTCTATGTAAAAAAGTGTTGGTAAAAATTATTGATTGATAGATGGTTTTTTAAAAAATTATTGAAGTTTATACATAATCTAAAAACTTTTTTTACGCTCTGTCATCTCGAACAACGTTTTTTGGAGGAGAGATCTGCGAACTTTATTTTTTTATCAAATTATTTCAAAACATAAAATCGCAAATTCGCAGATTTCTCCTCAAAAGAAGAACGCTTTTTCGTTCGAAATGACAAATTACATAATTTTCTTTTAATATTTATAAGTTTCAACTTTTTATTATTGCCCACAAAATTCTTCATAGAACCTATTTGCCGTCAAAGCATTATAAAAAAACTATCAAAAGTATCATTTTAAATCTTTAAATATTTAAACGCTTAACCAATTAAACAATTAAACATTTTTGATTTTCCTTACCAACCGACCAACTGTCTACTGACCAACTTTTCGCTTTTCACTATTTAAACGCTTACCTATTTAAACGCTTAAACGTTTTTTGATTGTCCTTACCAACTTACTACTTTATTTGTTTTCTCTAACCATCTTCTTATTATAAGTTAAGAAATTCGTTACTTTTTTGCAATTGACAATGACAT
>CAYZNB010000082.1:0-13283 GCA_964478535.1 uncultured Thermotogaceae bacterium | reverse complement strand
ATATTAAAAGATTTAGTTACTTCGCTGATAGTCATTAAACTCATATGTCACCTCCTTTTTTATAGGATACACTACGACACGATGTCAAAGTCAAGATATTTTATTGAAAAAGAAAAAATCTTTCTGGTATTACTAGTACAAAAAATAATTATAATTACTGGATAGAAGAAAAGAATTTACAGCATTTAATAAAAAAAGGAAATAAAATGGCTTTTTTTACAAAATATGTTGAAATAAAAAGAGATATAGAAAGAGAATATACAATAAATTTTGAGCAAAAAAAAAGTATTGGATGGGGCATTTCTTCAAGAATAGAATTTGCTTATATAAATCTTTATGGAGATGTGACATCTTTTTTTATTATTAATATTTCTGTGCACAATATAAAAGCGTCTTCTTTTAAAAAGACTTTAAATGGTCAGTTTTTAAAAATAATAAGATAAAATAAGAATATGCTTGAAAATAATAAAAATCAAAAATAATTTTCTTCGATTTTTTTTAAATATTTTCTGAAATCTTTTATTAAGTAATCTGGTTTTAATATTTTGCAGTTTTTTCCAAAACCTAAAATAAATTTTATTAAACCTTCTTCATAAGGAAAAAATTCTTTTACTAAGAAATTACCATCATTTTGTTGAGCAATTTTTTCTTCCGGAAAAAATTCTTTTAGATGATTTCCAATTTCTTTTGAAAATAATAGTTCAACTTTTATTGATTTTTCTATATATTTTCGAGTGAAAATTTCTTTTATCATATCTAAATTATGAAAATTTTTAAGAAATTTCTCTTTTATTTCTAAATTCCTCATCCTTAAAAATTTGAATTTTCTATATTCTTTTCTATCAAGACAATAAGAGATTAAATACCAATTCCCGTTTTCAAAAGATATTTGAATTGCTTCAACTAATCTTTTTTCTTCTTTCAAGTTTCTATTAGTATAATCAAATGACAAATATCTACATTCTTCAATAGCCTCATTAATTATTTTAAAATATTTTTTTAAACTATTTTCTATGTTAAAATGACTCAAATCTATTTTTAAAGATTTTTCTTCAGAATTATTTTTTTTATTTAAAATTGATTTTTGCTTTAATATTATTTCGTTAAAATAATTATTTCTTCCAAAAATAACACTTAAATTTTCTAATAAACTACCTAAAAACAATGATTCGTTATTGTTTAAAAAATAATTTTTCACATTAAAAGTATCCATCATTGAAAAACCACCATTTTTTCCACCAATTGCCGAAATAGGTATTCCAGCTGAAGAAATTTTTTCTATATCTCTGTATATGGTTCTTAGAGACACTTCAAAATGTTCAGAAAGCTCTTTTCCTGTTATTATTTTTTTATTGGATAAAATTAATATTATTGAAAGTAACCGCTCTAATCTCATTTTTTTCTCCTAAAATTAGTTTTTTATAAATTATACATTATTTTTTTATTTTTATGCTTATGTTTAAAATAGAAAAATAAAAAAATTGGAAAGGAAAAAACATTTTTAGTTTTAATGACTTCTGTTTTTAAATGTAGTGTAACAGCCACGCAGAAATGTGCACGGCGTTACAGAATACATGATAATGTAGATATTTTATAGATGGTGTTAGGAAACTCATTAAAACTAAATACTTATAATAATGAAGTGGTAAACATTGGATAAAATAAAATCTCACAAGATCAAATTTTCTAAAAAACAAATTTCGCTCGGTCAAAAATTGCTAAAAATAGCAAACTCGCTACGCTCAGACATGCTATTTTCTTACGCATTTTTTGATTCGCTCAATTGTTTTTTTTGACGAAAATTCTCAATTGCTCGCTACTTTATTTCATCCATATTTACCATAAAAACATTATTAAAAAAGACTTTGAATTAATTACCCTCTTGGGAGGGGTGGCAATCGAAGATTGACGGGGTGGAATACGTTTTTAATGTAGTGTAACAGCCACGCAGAACTGTGCACGGCGTTACAGCACTTATGACAACGTAAGTAATTTTATGATTTCTTATTATTTGGAAAAGAAATTTATGCGATTTGTCATTTCGAAAGAAAAAGTGTTCTTCTTTTGAGGAGAAATCTGCGGATTTGTATTTTTATTTGTATTTTCATAATACTTTTATTTTATATTTTTTCCTTTAATTTTTGTACATTTTTATATTAGCGTTTTCTATCATTTATATTTTAACATTTATACTAATGCATGCAGAAATAGGAATACCCCAAATGGAAGGAGTAGCTTTGTTCAAGCAATCTATATTATGACTTCATGTCGCACAAAATCAAGTACGCAGATCTCTCCTTCAAAAAACGTCGTTCGAGATGACAGAGCGAATAGTGTAAAAAAAGTTTACGGGTCACTTGACAAAAGTACCTGCTATCGATAAATATTTTTTATACACTCTTTTCTACATAAAATTTTAATATTTCTTTATACTTTTTAAAATCAACAATATAATAGCTGACAAACGTATGTCAGCTATTATATGTTATAATTTTTTATATATTAAAAAACGGAGGAAATAAAAATGAAAAAAATAGAATTATCCCCAGGAATATTTGAATATCGCTTCGAACCTTTTGAAGGACAGTTTTTTGCAAATAAAATAATTGCGATTATCGACGAAACAAAAGTTTTACTAATTGATGCAGCTTATGAAAATCAAATGAATGAAGTTTTAGACGATTTAAAATCAAACGATTTAATAGTTGAAAAAGTAATAATAAGCCATTTTCATGATGATCATATGCAAGGTTTAAAAAAACTTTCAAATGTGACTATATATGGAAGTGATGATTATAAAAAAACTTTAGATTTATGGACACCTATTGAAGAACATAAAATTTTTACTCCAAATGTTCTAGTAAAAGATTCTTTAAAAATTAATTTTGGAAATCATATTATTGAAATGATAAAATCACCTGGTCATTCAGAATGCACGATATTAGTCAAAATAAATGATGAATTTTTATATATTGGTGATGAACTAATGTTTTCAAACGAAGGAGAACCCATATTGCCTTGTATTTCTAAAAATGAAACAAAAAGACAATTAAATAATGCTTCAAAACTTTATGGATATAAAAATATGAAAATTATTCCTGCTCATGGAATTCTTTTTGAAGGGGAAGAAAAAATTGAAAAAGAAATTAAAAATGTTATAATATATCTTGAAGCTTTAATGAATTCAAATCATAATATTTCTTATGAAGAATCTGTAAAAAATTGTACATGTAATTTTTTGCATAAAAACTGGCACGATAAAATTAATACAAAATAAAGGAAAGTGAAAAAATGAAAATTACAAAAGTAAAAAATAGAGGGATTCTATTTACATTTGATGGATACGGGTGGGATTTAAACTTATATTTAATTTTAGGAAGAAAATATAATTATATTATAGATACTGGATTAGGTTCTGATAGTGTTTCTCCAATAAAAGAATATATTAAAAATGATAACAAACCTATAATTGTAATAAATACTCATTATCATTGGGATCATATTTGGGGAAATAACGAATTTAAAGATCGCATTATAATTTCTCATAAATTATGTAGGGATTTGATTGAAAAAAATTGGGAATACATGATGGAAAGAAATGAAAAATATATTTCAGGAGAAGTTAAAATATGTCTTCCAAATTTAGTTTTTGAAAACGAGTTGTATTTTCCAGAAGATAAAATAAGACTTATTTATACACCAGGCCATACAGATGATTCAATAAGCATTATAGATGAAGAAGAAAAAGTTCTTAATGTTGCAGATAACATAGGGGATACCGTTGAAGAAATTATTCCAAGTATTTTTGGCAATAAGGAAGATTATATTCAATCTTTAGAAAAATATAAAAGGTTATATTTCGATACTTGTGTTTCTGGTCACAATGTTATTTTAAAAAAAGATGTTTTCGATATTATTTCTGAAAAATTTAAGATATAATTCTCTTATATAAGAGAATTATTTTTTTAGTTTAGATTAAGGTTTTTTTTATATTTACTAAACCTTTTATGTTATTATAAAATAAATATTGTAAGGAAGTGATAATTTGAAAAAAATTTTAGTTGTGGACGATACTTTAGAAATAAGGGAATTATTAAAAAAATATTTAAAAAACGCTGGGTTTGAAGTTATAGAAGCTGAAGATGGTATAGAAGCATTAGAACATATGTATAATAATGAAGATATTGATTTAGCTTTAGTTGACATAATGATGCCTGATATGGATGGAATTAGTTTTGTAAAAAGAATAAGAAAAAAATCTCATATACCAATTATATTTTTAACAGCAAAATCTGAAGATATCGATAAAATATTTGGTCTTCAAATAGGTGCTGATGATTATATTTCAAAACCTTTTAATCCACTTGAAGTCATTAGTAGAATTCAAGCCTTATTAAGAAGAGTAGAACAGTATTCGTCAAATAAAATAGAATCTATAAAAATTTTAGAAGTAGGAAAATTGAAATTAGATACCATAAGTTGTATTTTATATAATAATGATATGCCTTTAGAAATTACTCATTATGAATATAAAATGCTTTATCTATTTATGAAAAATCCTGGAGTCGTTTTTACCAAGAAGCAAATATATGAATTCGTATGGAATGAAGAATATCTTGATAATGAAAACATAATAATGGTTTATATAAGCAAATTAAGAGATAAAATAGAAAATGATTCAAAAGATCCTATATATTTAAAAACAATAAGAGGGTTGGGATACAGATTTGAAAAAATTTAAAACTAAAAATTTGAGAACATTTTTTTTACAAAAATATGTTGTTGTCATTATAATTTCTTTATTTTCTATTTTTGTTTCTTTAAATATTACTGACTTTATTTTTCATAATTTTTATAAAAACAATAAAACTTTTGATATTTCAAAGCTTGATGATTTATTTTTAAATAAAAATGGGAGTATAAATACAGAATTACTTTTAAAATATAAAGGAAGTTTTTTTATTTTAAATAAAGATAAAGAACTAGTTTATGAAAAAGAATCAGCTTATCTTTACAATTTAAATTTCGAAGATATTATAAATTTTAAAGAAATAATTTTTAATTCAGATGAAAAAAGAGTTGCTTTAAATACTTATACATTTTTATTAAATGAAAACGAATTATATTACTTAATTCATGCAACTGAAGATTCTAATGAAATCACTAAAAACGATCTTAAAAAAATTATTTTTATTTTAATCATTTTTTTTATAACTTTTATATCATTAATTTTTATAATTGCATATGTTTTTAGTAACCTTTCGATAAAAAAATTTAAAAACCCTCTTTTAAAAATTGTATTTGGAATAAAAGAAATGGAAAAAGAAAACTATAAGATTCGATTAAATTTTGAAGCCGAAAAAGAGTTTGCAGAAATAAGAGATGCTTTTAATAAAATGTCTACTCAATTAGATAAATTAAATTCAGAAAAATTAAAATTAGAAAATGATAAAAAAAAGATGTTATTACATTTATCTCATGATATGAAAACACCAATTACTTCAATATATGGATTTTCAAAATTACTTTATGAAAATGAAAATATTGAGCCAGAAGAAATTAAAAAATATTTGAAATTCATTCATGACAAATCTCTATATCTAGCAAACCTTATTAAAGATTTATTTGAATTATCTAAAATTGACGATATTACTTTTAAATTAAATAAAAAAAATATAAACATAACAGAATGGCTTAGATGTATTATAATTGAGCTTTATCCGGTGATAGAACAAAAAAATATATCTCTTGAATTGAATATTCCAGAAAAAAAGATAGAATTTTTTGTAGATGATATTTATATGAAAAGAGTAATAACTAATATAATAAACAATTCTATAAAATATAACGAAAAAAACGGAAAAATATATTTAGAATGTAATTTAGAAAGAAATATTCTTCGCATTAAAATTTCTGATAATGGAATAGGAATAGACGAATCTTTAAAAGAAAAAATATTTGAAGAGTTTACAAGAGGTAATAGCAAAGATATAGAAGGTTCGGGATTAGGATTAGCTATAAGTAAAAAAATTATTATTCTTCATAAAGGGAAAATATATTTAGAATCAGATAAAAATTTTAAAACAAATTTTATTATTGAACTATATTCATAAATATACAGGAGTAATCTAAAAGATTACTCCTGTATATTTTTAAGTCAAGTCTTGTTTTTTAAAATAATAATATGATGCGATTGAAAATGAAATAAAATATAATAAACACATTATTAAAGTTAGATTTGAAATCGGCATATCTTCTGTCAATAAATTTAAAGCGTCCATAGAAAATGAAAAAGGTAAAATTATATTTGGTTTAACAGTTTTAAGTAAAGTTCCGCCCAATAAAGTTATAAAACTGATTACAATTATAGTGGCATTATTTTTTATTATCATAGTAAAAAACATAATTAAAGGTATAAGGTATATTATAAACAAATAACTTATCATATACGTTTGAATTACATTGATTAAATCATTTAAATTAAATTCAAAATTATTAAAAAGCGAAATTATAATAGTCATTACAAAATTAAATATAAAGCAAATCAATACTATTAAAGATAAATATAAAAATTTTGAAATTAATATTCTGGTTCTACAAACTCCTGTAGTTAGAATATTTCTGAAAGTTTTTTCATTAAATTCTTTTCCCAAGTTAGAAGTAGTCATTATAACTAACATTAAAGGAGAAAATAAATATAAAGACATTTGAAGTGCGTTAAAAACAAATCTCTTAAAATTCCCTTCTATATTATAATGAGTTTCTACGGCTATTTCAGGAATAAATATCAACATCATTAAAGTAATAAAAAAAGAAAAATTAATAACAATCAAAGGTAAAATAAAATTTTTTATTTTATTATTTTTAAAATACTCAAGAAAAACAAGTTTCACCATTTCAACTCCCCCTTATAAATCAATAGAATTATTTCTAATTATTTTTAAAAAATGATTCTCAAGATAATTTTCTTCTTTAAAAAATTCATAAATTTTTATATTTTTTTCAATTAAAATTTTAATAATATTTGAAATACTTTCTTCATCAGAATTAACAGATATTTTTTTGTTTTCTGAAATAAAATTTTTTATCTTAATATCATTTAATATAGAAGAAGTTTTGTGTAAATCATTTGTTTTTAACAAATAACTATTTGATTTAGAAATTAATTTTTGAGTTTCAATTTCTTCTTTTATTTGACCGTCATGTATTATACTTAAAAAATCTGCAATTTGTTGAATTTCGCTTAATAAATGACTTGAAATTAAAATTGTTTTCCCAAAATCTTTCGATAACTTTTTTATAAAATTCCTTATTTCATTTATTCCTTCTGGATCCAATCCATTCGTGGGTTCATCTAAAATTATTATTTCAGGATCATGTAACAAACAATTTGCCAAACCAACTCTTTGCTTATTTCCAAGAGATAAATTGCTGAATTTTACTTTAGAATATTTTTTTAAGTCAAAATAAGACATTACTTTATGTATTTTACTTTTTTCTACATTTTTATATTGAGACAAAAGAAATAAATTCTCCAATACAGTTAAATTTGAATAAAACGAAGGAGTTTCAACTAAAGAGCCAGTATATTTAAAAATATTTTTTGAATTTAAATCTTCACCAAATATTTTTACACTACCCTGATAATTTTTTATTAATCCAGTAATTATCTTTAGAGTAGTAGTTTTTCCTGCACCATTTTTCCCTAAAAAACCATAAATCTGTCCTTTTTTTACTTTTAGATTTAAATTATCAAGTGCTTTAAACTTTCCATAATTTTTTGTCACGTTAACCATTTCTAAAGCATACATTTCTTCACCTCTTATTAATCCAATTTTTTATGTAATTAATTATTTTTGATTCGAATTTTAAATCATTATCTATAAAATGATTCATGCCTTCTAATAATATCATTTCGCTATTCAAAAAATTATTTTCATATTCTTTATATAATTCATAAGGAAAAATAAGCGATTCGCTTCCAAGAATAAAAAATTTTCTTATTTTATTATAAAATAAAAAATCAGTTATATTTTTAGAATAAACTTCCCATAAATGATGTTTAAATAACTTTTCATTCAACAACAATAATTCATAATTTATGTCTTTTGAATTTTTATAATGATCAATTATCTTTAAACTATTTTTTAGCGAATCAAAAACTTTTTCAAGATCTTTTAAATCATTTGAATCAACTTCTGATTTTTCAATAGTATTTATAGGGTAATTTAAATAATATTCTATTTGATCAATTTGAGAAAGGATAAAAGGAGAAACTAAAATAATTCCAGATATTTCAAAATTATTCACTAAATTTTCAAGATAATAAGAACCTTGCCCATGTGCCAATAAATATATTTGTTCATTATCTATAAAATCAAATTTTTTTGATAAAATCTCATTTAAAATTAATTTTGGTCTTTCGATAATTTGCTCTACTGAATTAACGTTAGAAAAATCAAAATTTTTCTTTTCGTATCGTAAAATAACAAAATCTTCTGATAATCTCTTTGCTAATTCTTCATAAATCTTCAAATTTGATTTAAAAAACATATTTAAAAAACTCAATAAAATATTATTTTCTTTAATTAGAACATCGTTAATAGGAGACAAATAATTATTTTTCAAAATATCAATAGAACCTTGAATATCGTTGATTTCATCATCATGTAATATTAGTATCAAAGGAAATCTGCCTTGTTTTTTTGGTCTGTTGACAACGACAGAAATTATTTCTTCATTGCAATTCAAACGTATAGTTTCTTGAACATTTCTGGAATAAATGAAAACGCCGATAAAAATAAAAAATATTAAAAAAAAATTTTTCATGTTTAAAAACCTCCGAAATATAAATTCAATATTATTATCATTTAATTAATAAAAATAAAATAAAATAAAAGTCAGAAAATTCTTAAAAATTTTTAAGAATTAATCTGACTTAAAAATATTTTCTATTTTTGATTTAAGATTGCATTAAGAATCTATTGAAATTTTTTTAATGAAATAATGATTATATTAAACATATTATTTATTGGAGGCAAGAAAATGAGAAAAAGTTTATTAGTACTATTTTTTATTGTTGTTATAACAGGGGCTATTATTTCTAATGTAAAAACAGATTATTTTATGCCAAGAACTGCAAGTTTTATTGATGGGAAAGAAATAAAAGATACAAATTACATCATTCACAGTAATAAAAATGTCACTACGATTATTGATAAATCACGTGTGAATCTTGAAGATGCCTACTTATCTGAATCAGATATCGAAATAAAAAATTATTTGATTGAATATTTAAAAAGTGTAGAAAAGAATAGATACTTTTCGGGTCAAATATTAGTATCAAAAAATAACAAAGTTTTTATTGATAGAACATATGGATTTGCAGATTTTGAAAATGAAATAAAAGCAACTTCCACAACATCTTTTTCAATAGGTTCAGTAACAAAACAATTTACAGCTGCTGCAATTATTCAACTAATTGAAAAAAATCTTTTATCATATGAAGATAAAATTTCAAAATTTTTGTCAAACGTTCCTTATGGAGATAAAATTACAATTCATCATCTTTTAAACCATACTTCTGGATTACCAAATTATACAAATTATTTAGAAAATTATTTTAATGAAAAATTGGGCGAAATAGATCCTTATGATGTAAATAGCATTGATGAAGCAAACAGCATTTTTAATTTTGAAAATATAATTTCAATCGTTCAAGATATACCTTTAGATTTTGAACCTGGTACAAATTGGAATTATTCTAATACTGGTTATCTTGTTCTTGGGAAAATAGTTGAAGAAATTTCTGGAAAAACACTTATAAATTATTTTAATGAAAATATTTTTGAAGTTGCTGGAATGAAAAATACTAAACCATCATATGAATTTGATAAAAGAAATGTAGATGCTAATGGTTATAGTGGCTATAAAGAAGTAATATTAAATGAAACGGACTCCTTTTTATTAAACATTGCTTATGGAGCAGGTTATTTAAGTTCAACAACACAAGATCTTTTTAGATGGAATGATGCTTTAATTAATGGAAAAATAATTTCAAAAGAAAGTTTAGAAATTAAATTTTCAAATATGTATGGATGGTTTGTATCTCAAGGGAAATATGGTGAAGAGATTTCTCACGGTGGAATGACAAGTGGCTTTACTTCAGAAAATGCGATGTTTAAAAAAGATAACATAAATATTATTTTTCTTTCCAATAAAGAAAATTATTTTTTTGAGGATACTAAAAAAGGTATTTTAGAAATTTTAAATGGAGAAAAAATAAATTTTGTTGATGAAATTAAAATTTTTGAAATTTCTCAAGAACAACTAGATAAATATGTTGGAATTTATGAAATTGAAAATATGATTAAATTAACCATATTTAATAGAAATGGAATGCTTATAATTCAAGGAGAGAATCAACCAGAAGTTGAATTTGAAGCAATAAGCGAAATAGAATTTACTTCTTTAATTCATAATATATCAATTAAATTTAATGATACTGAAAGCCCGTCTATGTTAACTCTTTTTCAATCAGGAATGGAATTTCCTGCATTAAAAATTAAATAAATAAAATGAAATAAAAAATACCGAAACCTCTTTAAAAATTTTTTTGTTCATTTTTTTCTCCTTCTATAAAATAATATTTTTAATTATAACACAAGATAAAAATATTATCTTTTAATTAATAAAAATAATTTAAATTATAAGCCGGAAAAATCTTAAAGACTTTTAATGTTTTGATTAGACTAATATAAATACATATTTTTTAGTTTAAGGTTGTATTAATAAATTTTTGGATTTTTTTTAATATTGAAATGATTAAATAAAAAAAGATTTAAAATAATTATAAAGGAGAAGAAAAAATGAATAAATTATTTTTTTACAGCAGTATATTTTTATCTTTATTTTTAATGTTTAGTTCAAATCAGCATATTTCTGAAAACAAAAAATTAATTTCTGAATTTATTCCTATTGGAAATTTATATGAAATCGAAAATAAAAATATGCATATTTTAAATGGAGGAGAAGGAGATGTAACCGTAATTTTTTCTTCAGGATGGGGAACAACTAATCCATCGGCAGATTTTTATCCGTTATACAATAAAATTCAAAAAAAATCAAAATTTGTCGTCTACGACAGATTTGGTTATGGGTATAGCGATCTAACTGAAAAAAGTAGAGATATAGATATTATTGTAAATGAAATAAAATTAGGGTTGGAAAAATCAGGTCAAACTCCACCTTATATTTTTGTAGCTCATTCTTTAGCTTCATTAGAAGTTTTGAGATATACTCAAAAATATCCTGAAGAAATAAAAGGAATACTATTTTTAGATGCTGGAAACCCTGAAGAATACGCTTTAGGAATAAATAATTTTGCAGGAATTGCAATTAGTTTTTTTTCAAAAGAAATGATGAATTTAGGAATAACAAGATTGTTAAAGGATAATGAAAATTTTGAGAAAGAATTCTTTTCAGATTTAAATGATTTAAAATTTCTTGCAGAAGATTTGAAAGAAGAATATAAAAAATCTTATTTTTTAAAAGCAAATAATTTTACTATACACGAAGAAATGAAAATGAGTAAAAAAAATGCATTAAAAGTTTTAAATGATAAATCCATATTTGAAATACCTATAACAATAATAACAGCAGTTAATTCTGAAAATAATGAAAGTTGGATAAAAAGTCAGCAAAAATTTAAAGAATGGTCTAATAATAGTAAACATGTAATGCTTAATGGAGAACATTATATACATCATTATTTCCCAGAAATTATAATAGAGGAAATTATAAATTTAATAAATATGAATTAAACTTTTGATTCTATGTATTCTTTTTGTGGGGTTATTACGTAATCAAATTATTGAAACTCTTTTTTTCTTCAAAAAGATAGTTTATTATGTTATCAGACGTTTTTAAAATTAATCCATTTTTAATTAATTCATTTAATTTTTGAAAAACAACAAAATCTAACTTTTTCATATTAACTTCGTTTTCAATAATTTTTAAAGCGTCTTTTGATTCTAAAGCTTTTCTATAAGGTCTATCCTCTATAAGAGCCGAATAAACATCAGCCAAAGCTATTATTCTATGATTCATATCTAATTCATTTTCTTTCTTACCAAAAGGATATCCAGAACCATCAAGTCTTTCATGGTGAGCATAAGAATATTTTCCAAAAAAATCTAACTCAGGACTTCTTTTGAAAAATTTATATGTTTCAACAATATGATTTTTCATTATAAAAAATTCCTCTGAATTTAAAACCCCTTTTTTATGCAAAATAGAAAGAGGCGTTTTTATTTTTCCAATATCGTGATACATACCAGCCATATACAAAATATCCGAATCTTCTTTACTACCTAACTCATTTCCTAAAATTTTAGATAATTCAGCAACATATGTTGTATGATTTCTAGTATATGGAGATCTGTGATCAATAAAAAATGAAATTAATTTTGAAAAATTTATCATATTATCTTCATTTAAAAATATTAAATTTTGATCAAAAAATTCAACATGAATCTTTTGATCAAAACATAGATTCATAAATAAAATATTTTCTAATAAACTTAAGGCTCCATTCATAACATCTTTTGAAACATTTAGTTTTAAAAGATGTTCTTTAATTAATTTTGATGTAATACCCAATCCTTTTTTTATATTTCTCCTATAAAAAATTGAAATCTCATCAGAAACATATAATATTTCAGTTAAAATTTTTTCTTTTTCAGATTCAAAAGAATTTTTAGAAAGATCTTTATGACTATTTTTTATAACATTAAAATAAATATCAGGAATATTTAAATTAAGAAATCGCATAACCTTTGATGAAATAATTGAATGGATTGATTTTTTGTCAATTTGTTCTAATAATTTCAATATATCAAATGTATATAAAGACGATTCAGTTAGTTCACATCTGAAATTATGTTTTTTTATTAAATCATGACTTAAATTTTGTATAAATAAACCAATATCATGAAAAAGACCTGCTAAAAAATAAAAATTTTTTTCATATTCAACATCTAAATAATCCGCAATAACAACACATACTTTTGCGACATCTAATGAATGCGTGAAAAGAGGGGTATTTTCATTGTTATCAAAATCAGTATAAATATGCAAAAAATTTTCTAAAGCTATATTTTTCAAAACAAAAACCTCCTAAAATTAAGGTTTTTAAAATTATTAATTAATTATCAATAATTATAAAAAAATTGGTTCTATGTAAAAAAGTGTGGGTAAAAATTATTGATTGATAGTTGGTTTTT
>CAYZNB010000081.1:0-13345 GCA_964478535.1 uncultured Thermotogaceae bacterium | reverse complement strand
TAGAAAATTTGATCTTGTTCGCGTTTATTTTATCCAATGTTTACCACTTCATTATAAGCATTTAGTTTTAATGCATTTCCTTTCCAAGCTTCCAACTAATTTTTTTATACCTTTACAAAAACCTGTCCACCCCGTCAACTTTCGTTTGCCACCCCTCAAGAGGGGAATTAATTACAAATGCTTGTTTTAGCGTTATTTCAGATCAACTATAAAATATCTACATTATCATAAGTGCTGTAACGTCGTGCCTCCTTGGGAACGATAGTTGAACGGTAGTTGAGCAATCGTTTAACCATTGTTTAACCATTGTTTAACGCAAAAGATGAATGTTTTTGCCTGTGCTGTAACGCCGTGCAAAGTTCAGCGTGGCTGTTACACTACATTAGAACCAAAAAAAATGTTGTTAAAATATTTTTTCTTTCTAAACATAATATAAAAAAACAGGATTCCTAAAAAGGAATCCTGTTTTTTTATATTATATCTTTTTCTTTATTTACTTCTTCTTTCACTTTTGTATTTTCATAAGTTATATCTGAATACATTTTTAATCCTGTACCAGCTGGAATTGGCTGTCCTACAATTACGTTTTCTTTTAATCCTTTTAAATAATCTTCTTTTCCTTCTATTGAAGCTTCTGTCAATATCTGAACAGTTTGTTGGAATGATGCTGCAGATAACCATCCTTCTCTTTCAAGAGAAGCTTTAGTAATTCTCAATAATTTTCTTTCATATTTTAAAGGATTTTTAGGATTAATTAAATATGCTTTCGTCGTACCTATTATTTCGATTTCTCCATCTTCATTTTCTTTTTCTTCATATTCTTCAAAAACTTCTACTTCTTTTATTTTTGCCTCTATTATTCTAACTAATTTTTCTTCACTTATTAATTCATTTTTTTGAATAATTTCGTCGTCTTCTTCCGGAATATCTGATGGAATTATTACTCTTCTTGCAAGTTTTTTGCCAATTGCATTTTCTCTGTTTTCAGAAATTCTTGAATTTTCCTCTAAAATTTCTTCATTTATTTTTATTGCTTTATTAAACGGCAATAAATCTCCTGGCATTAAATGTGTATCTCCACCTTCTACAACTTCTATTTTATTAAGCATCTGTCTTATAATGATTTCAAAATGTTTATCGTGAATATCAACACCTTGTTCTGCATAAATCTTTTTGATTTCTTTTAATAGATATGTAGAAACTGACCATACTCCGAGATCTTTTAATACACTTCTCGGTTTTATATTACCTGTTGTTAATCTATCTCCTGGTAATACTCTATCACCTATATAAGCTACAGGTTTTGTTCTATAATCCGCATTGTATGTTTTTAATTCTCCATTAGAATCTTCAACAGTAATTAAAAGTTTTTTCACTTTAGTATCTTCATCTCTGACTATAGATTTTACTATACCTTTAACATCTGCAAAAGTTCCATCAGATCCTTTAAGTTTCTTTCTTGCTTCAAACAACTCTTCGGCTCTAGGTAACCCCTGTGTAATATCAGAAGTTGTAGCTATACCTCCTGTATGGAAAGTTCTCATAGTAAGCTGGGTTCCGGGTTCTCCTATTGATTGTGCTGCAATTACTCCTATAGCTTCCCCGATGTTTACTATTTTATGATTAGATAAATCCATTCCATAACATTTTGAACAAATTCCATCTTCCGACTCACAAGTCAATACAGACCTTATAAATATAAACGGTCTTACTGAAACTTTTTCTATTTTATATCTTTCTAAAGTTTTTGCATTTTTTATATCTATTTTTTCTTGATATTTTAAAATACAAACACTTTTTTGATTTTCATCTTCAACATAAATATCATCACCGGTATAAACAAAATCAACAACTTTATATTCTTTTACTTTCAAATTTTCTATATTGTGCATCATTAATTCTTCAGCTGATTCAATTGTTAACTGTTCGCCCACTTCAACAATAACCGAATCTTCAAGCTTAACTTCTTCTAAAACTTCATAATGTAAAGTTTCAACCATTTCGTTAAGTTTAAGCTTTTTGACTTCGCTTACTTCTATTTCTCTGTTATATTGAGATAAAAATTCTCCATCTTCTTCATCAAGCATTACATCTCTAACGTACTCTTTGCCATTCTTTGAATTTACAATTATTTTATCAGTTTCAGGATCAAGAACTTCTTTTGCTAAAACTCTTCCGAATAAGAATTCTGATAAATCTTCTATTTTTGAACCATCAGACCACAATTCTTCTGCTACTATACCTCTATGAGTTCCACAATCTGTTTCAGTTATCGTAATAGATTGTGCAACATCAACAAGCCTTCTTGTAAGATATCCCGCTGTAGCTGTTCTAAGAGCCGTATCCGCAGATCCTTTTCTTGAACCATGTGTAGATGTAAAGAACTCAAGTTCAGATAATCCCGATTTGAAGTTAGATTTAATAGGAACTTCAATAATTTTACCTGCCGGATCTGCCATAAGCCCTCTCATACCTGCAAGCTGTTTCAATTGATCGATAGTACCTCTCGCACCTGAATCAACCATCATCCATATTGGGTTAAACGTATGTTTTCTATATTCTATATCTGTAACTTCTGTAACATCTTTTGTAGACTTTTCCCATATTCTTATAATTTCTTTATATCTTTCGTTATCTGTAAGATATCCTTCTTCAAAAAGTTTTTCTATATTAAAAACTTCCTGTTCAGAATTTTTAATTATAGCTTCTCTTTTAGGAGAAACCACAACATCTCTTATAGAAATTGTAAATCCAGATATTGTTGAATAGTGGAATCCAAAATCTTTAATATCATCAAGTAATTCAGCAGTTCTATCTATTCCATATTTTTTAAAAGTGTTGAATAATAATTTCTTTAAAGCTTTTTTATCCATTTTTTTAGAATAATTTCTCAAATCTTCTGGAACAACTTTATTGAAAATTATTTTTCCAACTGTAGATTTAATAACTTTATCATTGTTGTATCTAAACCCTATCACATCATGCAAAGATAATTCTGATTTTTTCCATACAAGAACACCTTCATTATCACATATACCTCTTTCAAGAACTTTGTTGTATTCATAAACAAATTCAGCTTCCATTTCATTTGCAAAAACTCTTGAAATTATTTTTTTGTCTTTTTTCTTTAATTCCGTGAAATTCTTAGGTAGCCTTAACGTTTCAAAATCTTTATTCACATGATTTGTAAGATAATAAGTACCTGCAATCATATCTTTACCAGGCATTGATATAGGATGTCCGTTTGCTGGAGATATAATATTATATCTTGAAAGCATAAGAAATTTTGCTTCTGCCTGTGAAACTGCAGAAAGAGGAACATGAACAGCCATTTGATCTCCATCAAAATCCGCATTGAACGGCGGACAAACAAGAGGATGTAATCTTATAGCATTACCTTCAATTAACCTTGGAATAAATGCTTGAATAGAAATTCTATGTAATGTAGGTGCTCTGTTTAAAAGAACGGGATGTCCTTTTATTACTTCTTCCAGAATTTCCCAAGCCTGTGGCATTTCTTTTTCTATAATAGTTTTTTTCAATTTTCTCGCATTTTTACTTGCTACATTAGAATCTTTTAAAAGTTCTGATAAAACAAATGGTTTAAATAATTCCAACGCCATTTTTTTAGGTAATCCGCATTCATGTATTTTCATTTCAGGCCCAACAGTAATAACTGCTCTTCCAGAATAGTCAACGCGTTTACCAAGAAGATTTCTTCTGAATCTTCCTTTTTTACCTTTTAATAAATCTGTAAGAGATCTTAAAGGTCTTTTACTTCTATCTGTAGTAGCTTTTCCCACTCTTCCATTATATATAAGAGAATCTACTGCTTGTTGAAGAATCCTTTTTTCATTTCTTACAATAATTTCAGGTGCTTCCATTTCCATAAGCTTTTTTAATCTGTTATTTCTGTTAATTACTTTCCTATACAAATCATTCAAATCAGTAGCAGCAAATCTTCCGCCATCAATTTGAATTAAAGGCCTTAAATCAGGTGGAACAACTGGCAAAACATCTACAACAACCCATTCAGGATTGTTCCCAGATTCCAAGAAGTCTTTTATTAATTTTAGTCTTTTTAAAAGCTTTAATGCTTTTTGACTTCTTTTATCTAATTTATCTAACTCTTTCTCGATTTTAGCTTTTGTAATTTCCAAATCTAATTCTTGAAGAAGTTTTTTTACTGCTGAAGCTCCGTAAGAAGCTATAAAAGTATCGTATCGGTTTATCTGATAAAGTTTTTCATCGCCTTTCTCATCTCTTGCAAGAACATCTTTTATATTTGATTCTATCATTTCATCTACGATTTCTTGAGTTATAATAATACCTTTATCATATAATTTTTCTTCTATTTTTATATTTTCAGCAAGAATTTTATCTATAATTTCTTCTCTTTGTTTTTTTACTTTTGTGTTTAAAATCTTCATTATTTCTTGATACGCAAAAGCTTCATCTTCTAAAAGAATTTCTCCAACTTTTTTTCCAATTCTTTTTGAAAATCTTTTATCTATTTCAGTAATAACAACAATTGGAGTATCTCTTTCAACATCTCTTTCAATTTCTATCATTCCAGGATAATATTCAGAAAAAAGAGTATATTCACTATGCGTCAAAAAATCTTCTTCAAACAAAAATCTATCCGCTAAAGGCGTTCCTTCTTCCACTTCTTGATCTGTTTCAACCATTAAAGAAGCCCCTTCAAAAATAGGATATTTTCTTGTTTGCCCATCCTCATCTTCAACTTTAATCCAAATTATTTCTCTTTCTGTATTAGTCATTTCTGAATCAATTGACACTTTTCCTGAAATTTCAGTAATAGGAAGTCCTTTTACTCTAACAATTTTTACCGCCGGTTCAGTTTTTATATCCATATATTGAGAATATAATTCATATTCTCTCTGATAATGAATTTCTCCAGGATAATAATCAAATTCTTTTTCTTCAGTTTCATCTAAAAGAGTTATATACGCTCTTTCAACAACCCTTTTAGAACCATAATATATAATATTTTCTAAATCTTTAACTGATATGTTCAGTAAAACCGATAAAACAGAAGGAGCTGACTTCAAATACCAAATATGAGAAACAGGAGTTGCAAGTTCTATATGACCCATTTTTCTTCTTCTAGATTCTTTTGATTCTATTCTAACTCCACATCTTTCACAAACAGTACCTTCATATTTTTTCCCTTTATATTTTCCACAAGCACACTCATAATCTTTAGTAGGACCAAAGATTTTTTCACAAAATAAACCTTCTTTTTCTGGCTTACTTGTCCTATGATTCAAAGTTTCAGGTTTTTTTACTTCACCGTTTGACCATTCGAGAATTTTATCTTTCGAAGTTAATCCTACTTTTACTTTCGCAATTTTTCTCTGAAATGAAGAAACTTTATTAGCCATTCAACTTCCCTCCTTGAGGGTTTCTAAAGTTTGTCAACATCAAGTTCATGCCCATTTTCATCGAATAATTTGACATCCAACATTAAACCCTGCAATTCTTTTACAAGTACCTTAAAACTTTCAGGTATTCCTGGTTCAGGTAAATTTTCACCTTTTAATATAGATTTATAAACATCATTTCTTCCTCTGATATCATCAGATTTATAAGTCAACATTTCTGTCAATGTATGTGCTGCACCATAAGCCTCTAAAGCCCAAACTTCCATTTCTCCAAATCTTTGCCCTCCAAAATGCGCTTTACCGCCCAGTGGCTGTTGATGGATTAATGAATAAGGCCCTGTCGCTCTGGCGTGAATTTTATCTTTTGCTACATGAGATAATCTTAGTATATACATATAACCTATATCTACCGGATAATCAAATGTTTCCCCATTTCTTCCATCTCTTAAAACTATTTTACCCGTAATCTCTTCTGTAGTTTCGCCAAGATCTAATTTTTTATCTTTTCTAAGTTTATGTAATTCTGTTAAAATTTCATCTTCTGTAGCACCATCAAATATAGGAGTAGCATAAAATTTATTAGAAAGATTTGCAAGCCATCCAAGATGCAATTCTAATACTTGCCCTACGTTCATACGCGAAGGAACCCCAAGCGGAGATAACATCATTTGGATTGGAGTGCCATCAGGTAAAAATGGCATATCTTCTTTATTAACTATTTTAGAAATTACCCCTTTATTTCCATGTCTACCGGCAAATTTATCGCCTGACTGTAATATTTTTTTAGTTGCAATATAAACTTTAACGTATTTATTTACACCAATATCTAAATTAGGTATATCTTCTCTATTAAATACTTGTACATCAATAACTCTTCCTTCTACCCCGTGAGGCAAAACAAGTGAGGAATCTTTTACATCTCTACCTCTATCACCGAAAACCGATTTTATAAGTTTTTCTTCTGGTGAAGTTTCTGATTCTCCTCTAGGAGTAACTTTACCTACAAGAATATCTCCAGATGAAACATAAGAACCAACTCTCACTATACCTTCTTCATCTAAATTCCTTAACAATTCTTTTTTTACGTTAGGAATATCTTCCGTTATTTCTTCAGGTCCTAATTGAGTATCCATTGCCTTTGTTTCATAAACAACTATATGAACAGAAGTAAAAGCATCTTTTTCAAGTAATTCTTCACTAACAATGATAGAATCTTCAAAGTTATATCCTTCCCAAGGTAAAAATGCAAGTAAAATATTTTTACCTAGAGCTAGTTCTCCCATATCTGTTGAAGGTCCATCTGCTATAGGATCTCCCTTTTTAACAATCTCTCCAAGCTCAACTATAGGCCTTTGATTTATACTCATATCTTGATTTGAACGTATATATTTTTTTAATTTGTAAGTATCTTTTACATTCTCTCCATCTTCACTTTTTATGTATTCATTATTTTCATCGGTTCTTGTTATAATAATTTTTAACCCATCTACATATTCTACTATTCCAGAATGTTCGGCAAGTATCAAATAACCTGAATCTCTTGCAGCAAGCCATTCAACTCCAGTGCCTACATAAGGAGCCTCAGAATATAATAAAGGAACCGCTTGTCTTTGCATATTAGAACCCATCAATGCACGCCCCGCATCATCATGTTCCAAGAATGGAATAAGTGAAGATGAAACAGATGCTATTTGTTTAGGAGTAACCGCTATATATTCAACTTCATCTTTGTGGAAAAAAGTTACTTTACCCTGATATCTAACTTCAACAAATTCATTTATTAAATTTCCGTCTTCATCTTTTTCAACTGAAGCAGGTATAATTTTATAATTTTCTTCTTCATCTGCAGATAAATATTCCAAAGAGGAATAATCGATTTTAGAATCTTTAACTCTATAATAAGGAGATTTTAAAAAACCATATTCATCGGTTTTAGCAAGTATCGCTAAAGAAGTTATTAACCCAATATTTGCTCCTTCAGGCGTTTCAATCGGACACATTCTTCCATAATGCGAATGATGAACGTCACGCACTTCAAATTTAGCATGTTCTCTTTTTAAACCGCCAGGTCCAATTGCAGATAGTCTTCTTTTATGAGTTAATTCCGACAGTGGATTTAACTGTTCCATAAATTGCGATAATTGGCTTGTTGAAAAAAACTGATGAAAAGCTGTCATTATAGCTCTTTGATTTATTAAAGATTGAGGATTTATTTTATTTAATGATTGAGCCATAGCTACTTTTTCTGGAATGTGTTGAATCATTTTAGAAAAAGCTTTTTCAAACTCAGATTGCATTAATTCTCCTACTGAACGAACTCTTTTATTCCCAAGATGATCTCTAGTATCAAGAGCTTCAGGATTTTCCTCTAATTCTATTAAATGCCTTGCAGATAAAATAATATCCATTTTATCAACAGCCATTGTTTTTGTAGGATATTTTATTTTTGAAGATTCATCTTTAGTTAGCTCTCTCATTTCAACTTCTTTTAAATAATTCACATAAGGCTCTTTCAATCTTGTTTGAACTTTTTGTCTACCAATTTTAGAAAAATCAAATTTTTCTTCACTGAAATACATTTCTTCGACTTCTTCTTTTGATTTTTGTCCTCGTGGAATTTCTGTTGGTTTAAGTTTTATAAAAATTTGTTTATAAGCCTCTAATGAATCAAGGGCTTCTTCTTTTTCGTATCTTTTTTTCATTTTATCAAGAGTAATCTGAGCTATTTTATTAGCTACCTTAACTGTCTTAACTCCGTATTTTTCAAGAAGTTCTTTCGCCTGACGTAACTTCATTCCTCTTATTGTTGTTACTTGAGGTTCCATTTCACTCAATTCATCAAAATATAAGTCAGTTAAAACAGTAGAATCAAGGTAAGATTCTATTTCATTTTCATCTTCCATTTCTATTACTTTAGGGAAAAGATCAAGTATTTCAATATCCTTTTCATATCCAATAGCTTTTAAAAATAGAAAAAAGTTAAATTTTCTCTTTCTATCAATTCTAACTTGCAAAACCTCTTTACCTGGATTTGGATTAAATATAATTTCAAGCCAAGCCCCTTTAACAGGCAAAAAATGAGCTATAAAAAGTTCTTTATTAGAATCTTTTTCTTCTTCTTTTACAAAATAAATACCTGGAGAACGTACAAGCTGATTTACAATTACTCTTTCAACACCATTAATTATAAAAGCTCCTCTATCGGTCATGTAAGGGATGTTACACAAATAAACATCGTCTTTTTCAATAGTTTCACCAGTAGACGTATCAGTAATTTGAACTTTTAAAAACGCTTTACCAGAATAATTGAGATTTTTTGATTTACACTCATTTTCTTCCATCGTTGGCATTTCGTATTTGAAATCAACAAAATCAACCAATATTTCTTTTGTCTTCTTCCCTGTAACCTTTATTGGTACTGTAATGGGCATAAATTTTCTGATAGTATCTTTTAAGTTCTTATCAAGAAAATTTCGAAAAGATTTTTTTTGAATAACAGTTAAGTCATCAAAAATTTCAAAATCTTCATGCACCTTCCCAAAAAAATCTCTGTTTCTCTTGCCTACTTTCAACGTGCGAGTGTTCACTCGAATCACCTCGACTTTAAAAATTAAATTGTTTTCATAATTTTAACGCAAAGACGCATCAGGCATTTAGCCTGATGCGAGTATATATTACCATTTAATTCTAAAATTCTGATTAAGAAAAATATTCAATTTTAATACTATTTAAGATCTACTGCTGCACCAGCTTCTTCAAGTTTCTTTTTCATTTCTTCAGCTTCAGCTTTTGCAACGCCTTCTTTAACTTTTCCATTAGGAGTTCCTGCTGCTTCAACTAAGTCTTTTGCTTCTTTTAAGCCAAGACCTGTTATTTCTCTAACTACTTTTATAACACCAATTTTTTTGTCTCCAAAGCTTGTTAAAACAACATCAAAACTTGTTTTTTCTTCAACTTCTGCTGCTGCTGCTGGTGCTGCTGCCATAGCCATAACAGGTGCTGCTGCCGATACACCAAATTCTTCTTCTAATGCTTTTACTAATTCAGCTAAATCTGCTACTGTCATTTCTTTTATTGCTTTGATAAGATCTTCTCTTGTCATCTTAAAAACACCTCCACCTTATGATTATTCTGATTTTTGATCTTTAATTGCATTAACAACATTATAAAAACTTCTGAGTGTTCCCGCAAGAACATTAACAAAACCTGAAATAGGAGCATTTATACCTCTTAAGAACATAGCAATAAGTTCTGGTTTTGAAGGTAATTTTGCAAGTTCTTTTGCTTTTTCAGAACCAAATAATTGGCCTTCAAGCAATCCACCTTTAATAGCGGGAAGAGCTTTATTTTTTTTAGCAAATTCCGTTAAAACTTTCAACCCTTCAATAGAATCTCCTTCTTTAACATAAAAAACTCCCGTACTACCTTCAAGATATGTTTCAAATTCTTCAAAGTTTAATTCCGCTTTGTTAATAGCTGTTCTTAATAAAGAATTTCTAACAACTTTATACACGCATTTGTCACCGTAAGCATTAAAAAGTTCAGTTCTCAAAGAATTTGACTGATCAACTGTCATTCCTGTAAAATCAGTAAATACAACTATTTCAGACTCTTTAAATGCTTTCACAAATTCTTCAACAAGTATTTCTTTTTGTTTTCTAGTTAACAATTTTCAAGCACCTCCAAAATTAAACTGCGACCATAGAGGCCGCAGAAAAATTGACATTTTTATGTCTAAATATCTACAAACCTCGGTAGGCAAGCAAAGCTTTTTAACTAAAAGACCTACTGTCTTTGGTTTTATTAAATTTTAATTCGATTATATCAAACTAATTCCTGTTAAATCAATTTTTATTCCAGGACCCATTGTAGGTGCAATAACTACTCTTCTAATAAATTTACCTTTTGATGTAGATGGTTTTAATTTGCTCAATTGTTCCAAACCACTAACTATATTTTCTTTTAACTTGTCATTTTCAAAAGATTTTTTTCCAACTGGAAAATGAACATTACCTGTTTTATCATTTCTTACTTCTAATTTCCCAGCTTTGAAAGCACTAACTGCATTTTCAATATCATCAGTAACAGTGCCCGCTTTTGGAGAAGGCATAAGACCTTTAGGCCCTAATACTCTACCAAGTTTTCCAACAACTTTCATCATATCTGAAGAAGCTATTGCAACATCAAAATCTGTCCAACCTTCTGAAGTAATTTTTTGTGCAAGGTCTTCACCGCCAACAAAATCTGCTCCAGCTTTATTTGCAGCTTCAGCCTTTTCACCTTCAGCAAAAACAAGAACTCTAACTTCTTTACCAGTCCCGTGAGGCAAAGATACTGTACTTCTTACATTTTGATCACTTTTTTTAGAATCAATACCTAAAACAACATGAACCTCAATCGAAGCATCAAAATTTGCGTAAGAAACTTTTTTTACTAAATCAACAGCTTCATCCAAAGCATATATTTTTAAAGCATCTACTTGCTTTCTTACTTCCTGATATTTTTTTCCTCTTTTAGCCATTCTTCACCCTCCTCTCTTAACCTTCTACTACGTCTATACCCATATTTCGGGCTGTTCCCTGAATTATTTTCATTGCAGCTTCAACTGTTCTGGCATTAAGATCGCCCATTTTAAATTCAGCAATTTCCTTAACTTGCGATTTTTTAATTTTTCCCGCAATTTCTTTCCCAGGAGTTTTTGCTGCCGATTTAACACCCGCTGCTTTTTTAATTAGGAACGACGCTGGAGGAGTCTTTAAAACAAAAGAAAAAGATCTGTCCTCATATACGGAAATTTCAACCGGTATAAGCATACCAGCTTTTTCTGCTGTTTCAGCATTAAATCTTTTACAGAAATCCATAAGATTCACACCATGTTGTCCTAAAGCCGGACCTACTGGTGGTGCCGGAGTCGCTTTACCAGCAATTAATTGCAATTTTACTTTTCTTTTTACTTTTTTTGCCATTTTCATTAACCTCCTTGTGGTTTTAACGGGAATTCCCTCCCACTTATTTAAAACATACATATAATATAATTATTTTGTTACGAATGAAAGGTTTTGATTTTAAATTTTTTTTAAATTTTTATTCACTAATTTCTTCAATTTCTGATAAATCTAACTCTACAAGAGTTTCTCTACCAAACATAGAAACTAAAACTTTAACTTCTGCCTTTTCTACATCAATTTCTTGAATTTTCCCTGTAAACATTTCAAACGGTCCGCTTATAATTTTTATGTATTCCCCTATTTCATAATCAATTTTTATATTTTTAGAACGTTTTTCTTCAAAAACCTCTTCTCCTGCAAGCCTCAACAACGCCCTTGCTTCTTCTCTTCTTAACTTTATAGGCTTACCACCAATATTCAAAAAAGATGAAACATAAGTTTCGTTTTGAATAAACTTTTCCAAATCTTTCATATATATCATTTCTATAAAAACATATCCAGGAAATAATTTTTTCCTCGATGTTTTAATCAATTTAATTTCTTTATTCATAGGATTTTGTTTTATTTCAGCTCTTCCAGTTGTTTTAGCTTTATATTCAACACCTGCAGAAATTTTTTCATTTTGTCTTAACTCCGTGCCAGGTTTATAGTGTTTAGAGTCAAAAGTTTTTCTCGAAACAACATAAACTTCTTCTACATCTTTAGGAGTTTTCACGACTATTCTTTTAACTTTATCCAAATGAACAATCTCACCTTCAACATCACTTTCATAGATCCCATCTGCTGTAAAAGGCGTCCCTGCTTTTATTGATTTGCCTAATTTTAATCCCGAAACTATATCCGCATTTTCTGGAATTAAAAAAGTTTTAGAATATTTTTTCCCTTTAGTTTCAATTATAATTTTTCTATAATTTTTAACCTCTTTTATTACACCAGCTTCCTGAACACGAACTTCATGTGATCTTGCAATAAGATCACCTTTTTTTACATCTTTTCCTTTTTTAACAAAAAGTTTCGTATCGAAATCTACAATTATTTTTTCAGATTTCTTATTTGTATAATCAACTTCTTCAATCTCAGGAACGACTATTCTACCTAAATATTTAGAATAACCTATCATTTTTGCTTTTTCTTCTATAACCTCTTTAACTTTATTCTCCATCCCTGAATAAACCTGTATAACATACCATTCTTTTCTCATGGCGATCACTCACTTTTTATGGATTTATAAATCGCTTAATTACCACCTAAAAAAACTGGGTAAACAAGTTTGCTAAAAAATGCGAGGAGGCCGAAATCTACCACCAATAAATACACAGCTACAAAAACAAGAATTACCAAAACTACTGATGTAGAATTTAAAAGTTGTTTTTTTGAAGGCCAAGTTATTCTTTTAGCTTCCTGCCATACCGAACTTAAAAATATCCAAATTTTTGACATTAATTACACCCCCGAAAATTTATTTTACCAAAACAACTTAATAAAGCCCCTCTAAATTAGAGGGGTCTATTATATTTTTCCTTCTGTGTGTCCAGTGTGCTTATTACATTTCGGACAGTATTTTTTTAAGTTGATTTTTTCTTTATACAGTCTGCTTTTTTTCTTGTAATAATTTCTTGTTCCACACTCTGTACATTTTAAAGAGAAGTTGATAATCTGATTTTTCGCAGCCACTTCATACCACCTCAACAGTTTGTTAAATTATAATGGTGGTGAGGGAAGGATTTGAACCTACGTAGGCAGTCTGCCAGCGGATTTACAGTCCGCCCCCATTGGCCACTCGGGCACCTCACCGTTTATTACCTTTAAAAATATAATGGAGCCGACGAAGGGACTCGAACCCCCAACCTGCTGATTACAAGTCAGCCGCTCTGCCAGTTGAGCTACATCGGCACATCTCTTTTCTCGATAACTGCAATTGATTATATCAAACCTGAATGTCATTGTCAATTGCAAAAAAGTAACGAATTTCTTAACTTATAATAAGAAGAT
>CAYZNB010000080.1:0-13411 GCA_964478535.1 uncultured Thermotogaceae bacterium | reverse complement strand
TTTATTAAATTATTCCAAAACATAAAATCGCAAATTCGCAGATTTCTCCTCAAAAGAAGAACGCTTTTTCTTTCGAAATGACAAATCACATAATTTTCTTTTAATAATTATAAGTTTCAACTTTTTATAATTGCCCACAAAAATTTACAGAGAATCAAAAAGTATAATTGAAATTTTGATCAAACCCTTATTATTAAATATGTAATAAAGGAATTAACATTTCTTCTTCGCTTAAAGCACCATGTTTGCCTTTTAAATAAGGCTCTGTTCCTGTAAGTTTATAAACAAAAGAAGAAGTATTTTTAGAAATTAAAGTCAAATCTCCTATTCTTTCATAATTTTTTATATTCTTTGAAGGCAAAAAAATTTTTTTATCTAATAATTCGTTTTTATCAAAAAATAAAAATGTATCTCCAAATTTATTGTAAAATGTATTAATAAATTTATTTTTATCATTAATACCATAAAAATACATCATTCGCATTTCTCCACCAGGAGGAAAAAATAATTGTGAACCAATTTCATCATCTGGGAAAATATGATTTTCATATTCTTTTGGAGTTTCTATCATTCCATGATCTGAAACTATCAAAATATGAGTGTTTTTTAAAACTTTTTCAGAAATATTTTTTAAAAAATAATTTTCTATACAATGCAGATAATTTTCAGCCTCTAATTCATAATAATGAGAAGTGCCATATTTATGACCGTTAGAATCAACAAGTCCATAATAAACAAAATTAAAAGTTTTATTATTAATATGAGTATCTAAATGTTCTAATAAATTAAACATCAATTCAATAGTAGTTTTATAACCTCTAACATTACCATTCTTATTATGGATTTTACTTAATCCGGAATTAGCAATTGTATTATGAGTAAAACTGAATGGAATTATTCCATTTGAATTAAAAATTTCAGAAAGGGTTTTTACAGTCAATAAATTATCACAACAATTGTTGTAAAAATTCATGTTATTGAATTTTGCAGGATTAAAATTTATACAATTTATAAGAGCTCCAGCTTCTTTTAACAATAAATGAAACCCGCATACTCCATGCTCTAAAGCACTTCTACCTGTTAAAAGAGTTGTTAAAGCATTTGAAGTGGTAGATGGAAAAACTGAAGTAGCCATTTTTAAATCCATTTGATTTAAAAATTTAAAATCTTTTTTCCTGTTTAATAGAATTTTTTCTAAAGTATTATAATTTAAAGCATCAACAAGAAAAACTACGATATGATCTTTTTTTATATCGGAAATAGGATAAGGCTCATAAAATGTATTTAAATTATAATTATATAAAAACCAATTAGCTATATTTAATAAAGAAAATTTGCCAAAATTAGGCAAAATCATATTATCATTTAATTTATTTTTTAAAATTAATTCTTTCATAAAAAATTCTCCTTTAATATTTTACTGAAAAGATTGAATATATTTCTTCTTCTTCATCGCTCTCTTTAATATCTTCAACTCTACTGAATCCGTTTCCTAAGATAATACCAGCTTTAAATTTCATTAAATTTTCTTCAGTACCTTGTGCAATTATTTCAACAGAACCATCATATAAATTTTTAACATAACCTGTTATGTTATAATTTGAAGATATTTTTTTTATATAATATCTAAAACCAACACCTTGAACTTTTCCAAAAATAGCATATTTTTTAGTTATCATATTTACTCCTTATTAAGTATTTCCAGAATCAACTTTTACAACTTTTATGAACATTTCATTCATATCTTTTGAAAAAATATATTCTGTAAAGAAACCTACTTTTTCAAAAGTTTCAATAAGTTGAAAAAGATCTCCGACATCAATTTCTGAAAAACTTTTATCTGTTAATTTTTCGTTATTTCTAATTAAAAATCCTTTTTCTTCATCAATAATTTTTTTTATAGTTTCTTCGATATTTTTATTTAAATAAATTTCTTCAACAGGTACTTTTCCTTTTCCATCAATATAACATTTGTAAGCATCGACTATATTCTTAACTTCGATTAATTCATTCAATTGTTTAGTAAAGTCATCCATCTTTTCCACCTCCTCATTAATCTATTATACATCAAAATTAATAAAATATCAACTATTTTTATATAAATTTTAATATTTGGTCACTTTAAAGTTATTTTGTTAGAAAAAAACACTTTCAATCTTAAACTAAAACGAACAAACGTAAAAAACAAAATCATTATTTTAATGCGAAAGAGTTAATTAGACATAATAAACTAACATTGAATATTTGCATATGTTCAATAAATAAATTATAATAGAAAAGGATAAATTTATTATTAAATAAGGACGATATATGGAGCATATAAGCGGAATAGTTGAAAGAATAACATATAAAAATGAAGAAAATGGATATTGTGTGATAAAAATTAAATCAAAAGGTTTTTATGACCTTATTACTGTTATAGGAAGTATCGCTTCAGTTAATGTAGGCTCTATAATTAAAGTTCATGGGGAATGGAAAAATAACGCAAAATATGGAAAACAATTTTCTGTTAACAGTTATGAAGAAGTGATACCGGCTACAACTACAGGTATAGAAAAATATCTTGGAAGCGGTCTTATTAAAGGGATAGGGCCTGTATATGCAAAGAAAATTGTAAAACAATTTAAAGAAAACACTTTAAAAATTATAGAAGAAAACATGGATGAGCTTCTTAAAGTTCCGGGAATAGGCGAAAAACGTCTTGAAATGATAAAAAACACATGGCTAGAACAAAAAGAAATAAAAAATGTCATGCTCTTTTTGCAAAGTAATGAAATTTCAACCTCTTTTGCCGTAAAAATTTTCAAAACATATGGAAATAAAAGCATAGAAATAGTAAAAGAAAATCCTTATAAACTTGCAGACGACATATGGGGAATAGGATTTAAAAGTGCGGATAAAATTGCGCAAAAAATTGGTTTTGATAAAAATTCATTTGAAAGATGTAGTTCGGGTATAATTTATGTTTTGAATCAACTTTCAAATGATGGCCATTGTTACGAACCAAAAGCACCTTTAATCGAAAAATCTGAAAAAATATTGGAAATTGATAATAAAATAATTGAATCAACTTTAAATGAAATGATTACACTAAATACAGTCATTTTAGATGGAGAAGACAGCATATTTCTTCCCACATTTTATCATAGTGAAATAGGAGTTTCAAAAATTATAAAAAATATACTATCTAAAAAAAGTCAGTTTGAAAAAGAAAATTTAGATGAACTTATAAATAAAATTGAAATTGAAAATAAAATCGAGTATGATGAAATTCAAAAAGAAGCTATAAAAACAGCATTAAAATCAAAAATGATGATTCTTACAGGAGGGCCGGGAACAGGAAAAACCACAACAACTTTAGCAATAATAAAAGCATTTGAAAGTTTAAAAGCTAATGTTCTTTTAGCTGCGCCAACAGGAAGAGCTGCTAAAAGAATGTCGGAAACTACGGGAATGGAATCTAAAACAATTCACCGCCTTTTAGAATTTAAACCTTCTGAAGGATACAAAAAAAATGAAGAAAACCCTTTAGATTGTGATGTTTTAATTTTAGATGAAGTTTCTATGGTAGACATAATTTTGATGTATAACCTCTTAAAAGCAGTAAAAAATGATACTATATTGATATTTGTTGGAGATGTTGATCAACTACCATCTGTAGGAGCTGGAAACGTTTTAAAAGATATAATAAACTCAAACGCAGTAAATGTGGTGAAATTGACGAGGATATTTAGACAAGCTTTGGGAAGTGCTATTATAACGAATGCACATAAAATAAATAACGGACAATTTCCAATTATAAAAAATACAAAAAATACAGACTTCTTTTTTATTGAAGAAGATGAACCCGAAAAAATCGTTCAAAAAATAAGATATTTATGTGTAAAAAAAATACCTGAAATTTATAAAATAGACCCATTAAATGATATACAAGTATTATGCCCTATGCAAAGAGGAGAAACAGGCGCAGTAAACCTAAATCAAATACTACAAAAAGCATTAAATAAATCTCTAACTTCAATAAAATACGGTGGAATTATTTATAAACTTGGCGATAAAGTAATGCAAATAAAAAATAATTACGATAAAAATGTTTTTAACGGAGATATAGGGAAAATTATAGACATAGATTTAGAAACTAAAAATGTAATTATAGAATTTGATGAAACGCCTGTAAATTATGATTCAACAGAACTTGACGAAATAATTCTTGCATATGCTACAACAGTACATAAAAGTCAAGGAAGTGAATATAAAATAGTTGTATGTCCGTTAACAACACAACATTATATGATGCTTCAAAGAAATTTAATTTATACATGTGTTACAAGAGCAAAAAAAATTTTAATGTTGATAGGATCAAAAAAAGCTTTAAGAATGGCTGTAAAAAATAATAAAACAACAAAAAGAAATACTAAATTATGCGAAAGACTTCAAAACAATGATATTTAATAATTAATTTAGAAAAAATCAAAAAATATATAGGAGGAATTTTTATAAAAAAAATACTTATTTTCGTTGTATTATTTTTATTTTTAATTAATGTGTTTTCTTCGCAAATCAAAACAACAGATTCTTATGGGATAGGAATTGCAGGCGGAGCAGCTTATGTGTTTAAAAGCATAGGTTTTTTTCAAGCTCTTTTTGAAGCAGGTTTTATTCCAGAACAATATGTAGGCACTTCAATGGGCTCAATAGTATGTTTTTATGCTGCTGCAGGATATGAACCGGTTGAAATATATAATATATTTAAAGAAATAAATTTTGAAGATTTTTTTGATTTATCTTTTCCTATAAACGGTGGATTTGTTAACCATAATAAATTTATCGATTTAGTAAAACTTACAACTGAAATTGAGAATTTTGAAGATTTTATAGTTCCGGTAAAATTCGGAATACAAAATTTGAGTAATTTTTCGGGCGAATATTGGGATGAAGGTAATGCTTTAGAAGCATTAAAAGCCTCTATTGCTATGGAAGTATTTTTCGAACCATTTTTTAAAGAGGATTCATATTATGCAGATATAGGAATAAGCGATTTATTCATTAGAAATCCTGAAGAATTATTTGATACTGAAAAATATTTTTTATTAAGATATTACCCAAAATCAAATCATGACCCAGAAAGAAATTTTAAAAATATAATTAATGTAATTTATGCAATTGTAGATATAGGAAGTTATATTACAAACGCTCTTTATTCTGAAAGTATGCTTAACTATCATGATATTTTTGAAGTGAAAATTTTAGGAGACATAGACCCAAAAACTTTTTATAACTCTTTAGAATTATATGAAGAAGGATATAATGAAGGTTTAGAATTTCTTAAAAATAACGATATTTTTGAGAAAAATAAAATAAATCAAAAATCTTTTGAATTTAAAAAAATTGATTATGAAAAACTTTATCTATCTTTAATTACTGAAAGTTATTATAGCCCAAGAGAATTTTATTACACTTTCAAAATAAGACCAGAATTAAACAACTATTTATTCGACTTTTTTATGTATTTCGAATATTTAAATAACAGAATGGATTTAGGATTTAACATTGATTATAATATGGAAATAAACCCATATATAAATATTAAAAATTTTTATTTTCCTTTTAAATTCAATAGAATAAATTTTTATTATGATTTTTCAAATTCATATGAAATCAATTTAAGAACATATTTATTAGAAAAATTCAGAAATATATTGCTATTAGACTTAGGATATAATAAATTACAAGAAAAAATATTTTTTAATCTCAATCTAGTTTATGACAACACTCTTGTAAATAATTTTAATGAAAAAGGTATCAAAATTACTTCAAATAATTATTTTAGTTCAGAAAATTTTGATTTAGACTTTAATATTAAAAAACTGACTAAAATAAATAAAATATCTTTAAATAATGTTATAGGATACAGTAAAAATAATGAATTCGACAAGTTATCTCCTAACATTATTAGAAATGATTTTAAAGATAAAATATATTTAACAAATAATATTAAATATGATTTGCTAAATAATCTCAACATAGAAATAAGTCAAATAATCTTTTTAAATAAAATATTTGCAAATTTAGAATTTAATTTATTTTTAGACGATTATAAAAACTTTAATTATTCTTACGGAATGAATTTAGAATTTCCATTTTCTTTTTTTGGAGTATCTTCAATGAATATTAAAGTAGGCATCAATAAAAATGAAGCATGGTCAAGCTATTTTTTAGTGAATAACTAAAATTCAGAGGTGTAAATAATGGAAAAGAAAAAAATAATGGTGATATTTGGAACACGGCCAGAAGCAACCAAAATGGCTACCGTAATTAAAGAATTAAAAAAATATTCTGATCAATTTGAAACACTCATAACAGTTACCGGACAACATAATGAACAATTATATCAAGTGCTGAATAATTTTGATATCACCCCTGATATAGACTTAAAAATTATGAAAGAAAATCAAAGCCTTGTATATATAACAAATGCCGCAATTAAAGGACTTGATGAAATAATCCAAAAAGAAAAACCTGATTTCATTCTCGTTCATGGAGACACTCAAACATCTTTTGCAGGAGCATTAACAGGATTTTTAAATAAAATACCAGTAGCTCATATCGAAGCAGGATTAAGATCTTTCAACAGATATTCTCCATGGCCAGAAGAAATAAATCGAAAATTAGTAGATGTAACCTCAAACATTTTATTTGCACCTACTAGAAAAAATTATATAAACCTCTTAAATGAAGGGTATGAAAAAGAAAATATCTTTATTACAGGACAAACAGCTATTGATGCAGCATTATCATCTTATGATGAAAACCATATTTTTAAAAATGAAATATTAAATAAAATAGACTTCAAAAAAAATAGAGTAATCTTTGTCACTGCTCACAGAAGAGAAAATTATGGAGAACCAATGCATAATATGTTTAATGCAATCAGAAAAATTGCCGATGATAATCAAGACGTTCTAATAATTTATCCAGTGCATCTAAGCCCAGTAGTAAGAAAAACCGCTGATAAAATATTAAAAAATCATGAAAGAATAATATTGACAGAACCAATAGACTATTTAGACTCTATAAACCTTCAAGCAAAATCATATTTTATAATGAGTGATTCAGGAGGACTTCAAGAAGAAGCATCAGTATTTAAAAAACCACTTATTTTAATGCGAGACACAACCGAAAGACCCGAAGCAGTTGAAACCGGATTTGTATTTCTTGCTGGAACAAACACAAATGACATATACAATTTATCTAAAAAACTTTTAAACGACAAAGAATATTACAATAAAATTTCAAATTTTAAAAACCCTTTTGGAGACGGAAAAGCAAGTGAAAGAATAGTAAAAATTTTATCTTATTATTTCAAATTCACTTCAGAACTTCCGGAAGAATTCGGAGAAAATAAAAAATGAAGTATAAAGGACTCATTATATTTTTTATAATAATAATTTTGCTAATAATATTTATAACTATTTATCTCAAAGGATATACCCATAAATACCCTAAAGGACAAGTGGACATAATAGAATCAGTTGAAATTGGCGGAATTGATCAATGGATTATGGCAAACGGGTATAATACAGATCTACCAGTTTTATTATGGATTCATGGAGGACCAGGATCTTCTCAAATGCCTGTAGCAAGATATTATAACAGCAACTTAGAAAAAGAATTTATAGTTGTTCATTGGGATCAAAGAGGCGCTGGAAAATCAAACGACAAAGATTTTGATGAAAAAACAATGACGGTAGAACAATTTGTTAATGATACTCACGAATTAACTCAATATTTGAAAGAAAAATTCAATAAAGAACAAATATACCTTTTAGGCCATTCATGGGGAACACAAATAGGAATTCTAACAGCCAATAAATATTCGGAAGATTATATAGCTTATATTGGTGTAAGTCAAGTTTCAGATCATTATAATAGTCATATTATAGCTTATGAAGAACTTAGAAAAAGAATAATCAGTAAAAATAATTTAAGAGATTTAGATAAATTGTATCTATTAAAAGGACCACCATACAAAAATCATAGTGATTATATTCCATTTACAAAATTGATGAATAAATATAATATGAATATGGATATAAGTATGGTAGAATTTATCAGAGTAGCGTTAGGATCTGGAATATATAAAATTTCAGATTTCAATAAATGGCTTAATGGAGCTAACAGAGGTAGCGGACCTATGTGGGAAGAATCTCAAGGATGGGAAATGTTAGAAATAGTTCCTGAAATTCAAGTACCTGTTTTTTTTATTGTCGGAGAAAACGATTATAACACCCCATTAAAAACATTAACAGAATACTATGAATTTTTAGAAGCTCCAAAAGGAAAAGAAATATATATTATTCCAGAAGCAGCACATCTACCATTTTTTAAAAATCCAGATTCTTTTTTTGAAATTCTTTTAGAAATTAAAAACAAAAATTAAATATAAATATATTTTATAAAAATTGGAGGAGATAAAAATGATTTCAGCATAATCTGGAAAGATAATTTCTTATATGTTTTTTAATTAAATTTTGATTATCTATTAAGTAAAAAAATTTAAGTCATATACTTTCCAGTATAATTTTATATTACTATTAAACACATTAGTTTTTATACACAAAATTATAATTATAAAATTATTTGGAGGAAAACATGAAAAATGAAATTAAAAAAATATTTATAGAATTACAAAAATGTTATTTGGAAAGAAACGCTGCAAATATCGATAAACTTGCAGACACTTTATTCGATAAAAATAGCTCACCAGTTGTAATAGGTACAAGTAACAATGAAATATTTTTTGGTTATGAAGAAAGCAAAAAAATATTTTTAGAAGATTGGAAAAGCTGGGGAAACGTTTCTTTTGATATGGACACTTTAGAAATTATTGAAAATGATACCCTTATAAACGTTTCTATAAAAGCAGGAGTTGAATATAATTTTTATAACACAGAAGAAACCTATAAAAATTTTATGGGATTTGTAAAAGAAGTTGCAGAAAATAAAAAATCTCATTATTCTAAAAGTGCTGAAACAATTTGGCTTTTATCTCATTTATTACATGAAAGAGCAGATAATGAAAGAAAATATATTTGGGATATGAATATAACAGGAATAATAAAAAATACAACTACCGGATACAAATTTGAATTTTTGCAATTTTCAATCCCGACATCTTCTCAATTTCCTGATGCAAGAATTGATGCGGAAGAATACGACAAACATTCTTATAATGAAGAAAGCAAAAAAATTAAAAACTTTAATGAAACAATTGACGAAGATAGAAATTTAAAAGAAAAATTATCAGAAATTTTTAATAACTCAGATGAAATATTATTTTCTTCAGACAACTTAAAACGTTTTATGTGTATTGATTCCTCAAAAAAAGATTCAAAAGAATTTAAAGAATATTTAGAATTATTAAAAACAGAAGGCACTTTAGATAAAATAGAAGATCAAAATATAATTCTATTTAAAACAGAAAAATCATTCTCATTTTTTGGAATAAGTACATACACAAAAAAAATTAACCCAGAAAAAGAATTAAATAAAATTTTTGATAAAATAAAAAAAGACGATTATGAAGGCGATAATAAAGATAAATTATTTAAAATAAGAAGAGATTTATCTTTTGCATTAAAAGAAATATTCGCAGCAGGAAATGAAATGATTTCTCCAATTAGAATTCAAGGAATGGGAACAATAAAAGAAAATCAGTTAATAATAGATAGCTTTGAAATATCTTATCCTTTTAACTGTATTTTAGAAGAAAAAACAGATTTGGCAATAAAAAAATAATCATAAAAATTCAAGCTGTCAAGTATTACTTGACAGCTTGATTTAGTAAATTGCTATTTTTCTAAAAAATTAATTCTAAAATCCTCAGCTTTTTCAATAGATTCTTTAAGCCAAATAGGAGAATCAACACTTTTAATTATATCTTCAGCATTTAACCAGTAAATTTCAGCAACCTCATCTTCAGAAATAACCCTTGCTTCTCCTGATTTATATTTACAAACAAAAATAACATCAATAACCTTTTCATTTTTTGCAGTAAAAAACTCTTTGCTTTCAAGATAAAAAATTTTATCTTCAACTTCAATTCCAACCTCTTCTAAAATTTCTCTTTTAGCAGTTTTTTCTAAAACATCATTTTCAAGACCTTTAGAATCAACCTTTCCACCAACTAAAGATAATATACCGGGTGCATGTTCTTCCTTTTCACTTCTTTTGATAATCAGCCACTTTTCACCATTGAAAATAGCCGCCTCAACATTTACAATAAAAAAATCAATCATAAAAATTTTTTCCCCCTTAATATTAATTATAAAATATTTTAACTTAATTAATTAAAAAAAGTCAAATATATCCTAAACATTAAAATAGTGAATTTTTCTAACATTTTTCTTGAAGCAAAACACTTTGATATGATATAATTAAAAAGAAAATTATATAACACTATACTATTATATAAATAAAGGAGAAGAAAATGAATCTATGTTCAGTATACAACCAATGCGGAGGATGTAAAAGCCTTGAAATAAGTTATGAAGAACAGCTAAAACATAAAGAAGATAAAGTTATGAAAATAATGGAAAACAAAGGAATAACGGTAGAAAAATATCTTGGAATAAAACCATCACCAGAAATATACGAATACAGAAATAAAATGGAATACACATTCGGAGATGAATTTAAAGACGGACCATTAAATTTGGGATTAAGAGGAAGAAAGAAAAAATTTGATGTTTTTTATACAAAAGACTGTAAAATATGTGAAGAAGATTTTAATAAAATTCTTATAGAAACTACAGAATTCTTTAGAGAATTAAAATTAAGCCCAAGAAATTATAGAAGACATACAGGATACTTAAGACACTTACTTGTGAGAAAAGGCAAAAAAACAGGAGAAATTCTCCTTTTATTATCTACAGATGTTGATGAAACACACGATGAAGCAATTAAAACATGGAGCGAGAAAATTTTAAACTTAAAATTAAAAGGTAAAATAGTAACTATTTATCATTGTAAATCTTCATCAAAAGCAAGTGCAATAAAACCAGATGTTATGACACTCTTATATGGAAAAGAAACATTTGAAGAAAATTTAGAAGAATTCACTTTTGAAATATCACCATTTTCTTTCTTTCAAACAAACACCAAAGGAGCAGAAATTTTATACGAAACAGCTTTAGAAAATATTGAGGAATCAGAAATAGTTTATGATATGTATTCAGGAACAGGAACAATATCTCTGATGGCATCAAAAAAAGCAAAAAAAGTATTTGCAATAGAAATAGTTGAAGAAGCTGTTGAATCAGCTAAAAAAAATGCACTTAAAAATAATATAAATAACGTGCAATTCTTATGTGGAGATGTGAAAGATAAAATAAAAGAAATAGAAGAAAAACCAGATTATGTAATATTTGATCCGCCAAGAGCAGGACTGCACAAAGAAGTAATAAACTTTATTAAAGAAAAACAATTTCAAAAAATAATTTATGTTTCATGTAACCCAGAAACTATGATGGAAAATATAAAAGATTTAAAAGAAATGTACGATTTAAAAACACTCACAATTGTAGATATGTTTCCACATACAGATCATGTAGAAAGTGTAGCTTTACTGAATAGGAAAGAAAAATAAGAATGTTGATAAATACACGTTTTATAGATGTTTTAAATTTCCGGTTATTACCACAAAAACTTTTATTTTACTCGTATAAGGAAACATAACAAAGGATAAAATAGCTCGTTGAGTTGATAAGAAAAATATTGTAAATTATAGATAGAAAATTAAAATAAATAATTTTTAATAATATCTAATGGTAATTTAAGATATCATATAAAGCAAGATAACTAATCCTTTAAATCAGCTATAGGTATTATTAGTGAAGCATTTCGTTAATAAATAAGTTATTGGACATTTAACTATAATAAGGAAGAATGTTTTTTAATATAAACGGAAGTTGGGCATTCATATTAAATGGTGCTTTGTGAATTAGTTTTGCTGTGGGACTTAAAATTAAAATCAATTATAATAGACGCAAATTTGAAAAGAAAAGTGATTCTACCCAATTTTTCTGGATTTATTACTTTAGAAAGTTGGTTAGATGAAAGGAAAAACATTTTAATATTAACCATTTTTTGATTTTAATGTAGTGTAACAGCCACGCTGCACTTTGCACGGCGTTACAGCACAGGCAAAAACATTCATCTTTTGCGTTAAACAATGGTTCAACGATTGCTCAACTACCGTTCAACTATCGTTCCCAAGGAGGCGAGGCGTTACAGCACTTATGACAACGTTGGTATTTTATAGTTGGCTAGTTTGTTAGAAATAACGCAAAAACAAGCATTTGCACTTAATTCCCCTCTTGAGGGGTGGCAGCCGAAGGTTGACGGGGTGGACAGGTTTTCGTAAAAGCTTATAATAATGAAGAAGTAAATAAAGATAAAATAAACGCTCACAAGATCGGGTGTGTAAAATTAAGTGTGTAACATCCTGATATGGTTGTTAGAAAGTATCTGAAAATAACTTGAAAAATCATTGAAATTTGTAAAAATATAATTTATGTCAAAAATAATTATTTAGTTTAAATTTTCATTTGAAAAAAGTAGATTTTATAGGGTGTGTAAAATTAAGTGTGTAACATCCTGATATGGTTGTTAGAAAGTATCTGAAAATAACTTGAAAAATCATTGAAATTTGTAAAAATATAATTTATGTCAAAAATAATTATTTAGTTTAAATTTTCATTTGAAAAAAGTAGATTTTATACGTTAAATTTACTATATTCTAAGATTGACAGTCTTATCTGCCTTGACGTAACAATTCTATTTTTATTTATTTATAAGTCTTTTAAAAAGGTTGTTTTTTTGACTTTTTAATTAATATTCAAATATGGTTCTAATCTTTCTTCATATAAAATGGTCAGTTTAGATATTATTGAGTTCCAATTATGATATCTGGACGTCCATTTTTTTGTTATTTGCATTGTCGCTAAATACATCATTTTTATTAATGAATCATCATTAGGAAAAATTGTTTTTGTTTTTGTATATTTCCTATACTGTCTATTCAAAGATTCTATTACATTTGTTGTATACATTATTTTTCTTATTTCTTCATCATACTGGAAAAATGTTGATAAATGCGTCCAATTATCTTCCCAACTCTTAAAGCATACGTAAAACTTGTCTCCCCATTTCTCTTTTATTTTTTGTAGGTTTTCATATCCTGTTTTTTCATCTATTGCTTTATATACAGTTTTTAAATCATTTGCAAATTCTTTTTTATTTTTATGTGAAACGTATTTTAGCGTTGATCTTATTTGATGTATTATACATCTCTGTATTTCTGTTTTCGGATATACTGCTTGGATTGCTTGTTCAAATCCTTTTAATCCAT
>CAYZNB010000079.1:0-13537 GCA_964478535.1 uncultured Thermotogaceae bacterium | reverse complement strand
TAAACTTTCTTTTAGTTAACATTCATTACCCACTAAAAATTCAAGAGAGCCTAAAATTTTCATTCAAATAAAAAAAGGTTCCATTATCTTCAAAAATTAAATATTTATCAGATTTTTTAATATAACTAACAGAATCAAAAATATTAAAATCAAAAATTTTTTCAAAATTATCAATAGAATATTTCTCAAACCCCATATTTCTTTTCAATAGAAAAAGCTCTTTATCGTTTATATACAAAACATTTCTTGAATTTTTACTCTCTAAAATCTTTCTTGAGACATCTTCTTCAAAATCATAATAATATAAACCGTCAACATTTGAGAAAAAAATTCCTTCTTCAACAGGAAAAATAGAATAAGGCATTTCCACAATAACAAGTTCAGGCTCTAAAATTTTATTTTCATTAAAATCCATTAAATCATAAATAAATATTCCCAGAAATTCGTCATTAATATATAATTTATCGTTAAGAATATGCATCTCTTTTAAAGCTGCAAAAATATTTTTTGATGCTACAAGAAAAAAATTCCCTTCTTTTTCCTCATAAATCATGATACCCGCACCCGGACCAGCTAAAATTATATAATCATTATATTTTTTTATAGTCGAAACTATACCTCTAACATTAATATGTTCTCTCATTCTTATTCTCATGTTTTCTAAAATTTCAAACACAACAAAACCATTATTTCCATCAGCAAGAAAAATAAAATTTTCCACCATATCTATACTGAGAGAATTTCCAAAAGTATTAAACCTACTCACCATAACAGGTTCTTTGATATCTGAAATATCAAAAATCTTCAAACCCTGTCTATCCACAAGATAAAAATAATCATCCTTAAATATGCCGTCATTAACATAAAAGCCTGTTTTTATATTTGATATAAAATTATTATTTTTATTATCAAATACAAAAACACCTTCATTCCCTGAAAATATAAATTTTATATCTGAAAAATCTTCTTCAATAACAAATTGATCAATATCTTCAACCATATCTTCTTCAAAAAAATCTACTTTTATCTCTTCCTCAACTACATCTGACTTTGAAGTCACTATTTTAAAAACCAAAATAAAAGCAATTATAACAACATAAAAAATAATAATAAGTAATTTAACATTTTTCACAAAATCACCTCTAAAAAATAATAAGCAATTAATATTAAAAATTAATTGCTTAAGTTAATTGATTAAATAATATGTATTAATTTTATATCCTAAAATATGTTAAGTTATTTTTTGGGACAAAAATTTTTTTTAAGTTTCAATATCTAAAAAAGATCTTCCAGCTTTGCTTGTCATTTCTTTTATAGTATCTCCAGCTTTTTTCATAGCCTCTTTCCATGTAACTAAAAGCTCATTTATCATATCCCTACATTCTTTAACAATCTTAATATCTTTTTTTACATTAGCTTCTACAAGTCTTCTGTAAATAAAATCATATAAAGATCTTAAATTTGTTGAAACCTCTCCACCAACTTCCATATTTAAAGAAATATTTAATTCCGTAATTATTTCCTGTACTCTAATAATCTGTTTATTTGCTTCAATAAAATTTTTATCTTTTATAAGAAGCATTGTTTTATCAAGCCTCTCTACAGAATTTTGGTAAAGCATCTCAATCAATTTAGCCGGAGAAGCTGTATTTACAGAATTATTCTGATAAGTATTTGAAGACATCTTACCATAAGGATTACCTTGAGGTCTTTGATACATAAAAATCACTCCTCTATATCATCAGATTCATTAAATAAATCTTCGTAATCTCGGAATATTTTAGATAATATTTTTAAAACCACTATTAAATCGTAATCAATTTTTTCAGTTAATTTTTCTAAATCATTATCTTGAAAAGCCTGCGAAATATCTTTTATAACAACCTCTATTTTTTTTATATCTTCCATATCGAAAAATTCTTCTGAAGTAAAAGTTTTAAGTTGAATAATTATATTTAAAAGAGCACTTATACCCTCTATAATAGAAACAACAACCTTTTTACCTTCTTCGTGATGTGCAAGAAGATCTTTGGATAAATTATTCAAGCTACTTTTTAATTTTTCAATATAATCTGAAGACTGTTTAACTAAATTTTTCATAACAAACTCTCTTGGCATAAATTCTAGCTCAATAACTTCTCCGCCTTCAAAAAAAGAATTTTTTACTTTTTCAAAATAATTCATTGGAATTTCTTTATCATTAACCTTCATAGAAATTAAAATTCCTCCTGTATTTTTAGAATAAACCTTTATTAACTCATCAAAATTTTTATATTCATCAAAAGGCATTTCAATTTCTTCATTTACCATCCCCTTCAATATTAATTTAAAACATTTTTTAATCACTTAAAAAACCTCCAATTAGTTTTTTTGAATATTTTTTATGTTTTTACCTTTCATTTCAAATAATTTTTTATACCATCTTTTGTAATCATTAATCTTCTTATCTTCTGATAAAAGATATAAATCTTCCAACTCATGAGTTAAATTGACAAATTCAAAAAAACTCGCAAGACTCTCAATATTATTTCTAACACTCTCTATTCCATAAGTATTAATTATATCTATAATCAATTTTTTTTCAAAATCTTCTTTTTCTTTAAAATCATTATCGAAAGCTGATTTAAAAGTATCAATTATAGACTTTATTTCTCCATGCAATTCCTCTTTACTTTCAAAATCTACAAGTTCATTAAAAATAACTTGATCTAACAAACTCATAAAATCTTCTTCAATTTCATATAAAAGACTACTCTCATTTGAAAATTCATCGTAATTTTTATTTTCATTATTTTCTTCTAAAGAGTATTTTAAACTTTGCTCAAGTTCTTTCATATCTTTAATCAAAAAATCAATTTCAATCTTATTCTCTTCTAAAGACATTTCATCATAATCATCAGCATCGCTATACTCTTCTGATTTTACTGAATGAATATAATTAACATAATCCTTTAAATCTTCCGCACTTTCGATATCATTAAAAACATTCTTTAAATCTACATCAAACAATTCAAAATAATCATCAGATATACTTTTAATATCATCATATCTTAAATACTCAATCTCACCCACATAGTCCTTATAATGCTCAACCATATTTTTCATCATAGCAGGAAGCATATCTGTTCTAAAATCATTCGTTTCATTTAGTAAATCTCTATAAAATTTAATAATATCATTTTTAGTACATTTCAAAGTAATTTCAAAGTAATCATGATAATCATACAAAGAAAAAATAAAAGAATGCTCGTAATAATTTTTCCTTTTTCTAATATACATAAAAGTAATTTCTGGACTCTCATTTAAAGTATAATAAAAAAAATTCTTTGAAATTATTTCCATTGTATAATTATTCATTTCTGTCGATAAAACAGAAACCATATTTTTATTTTTTGAATTAAAAAACTTATTTAATCTCATTATAGTTAAAACTATAGAAGTATACTCGAAATAAATACTCAAATTTTCAAATACCGCTTTAGAATCCAAATCAAACTCGTCATTAAACCATTTAAAATTACCCGACTTTATATCACAAAAATATTGGTATTTCTCATAAGTATCCCAATTACTCTTATCTTTTTCTTCCTCTAATTCGCTGAACATTATTTTTTTTAAAAATAACGGATTTATTTCAATACTATTACCATCAATACCTTTAAGTAAAGCCAAATTAGGCACCTCACTTTATTTATCATATTTATATAATTTAAACCATACGCCAAAAAAAATTATCATCACTAATGAAATTATAACACCTAAATATAAATTTTTCCATGCAATAACCCCGACCAAACCAAATGTTATAGAAAAAGAATATAATATTAACACAGTTTTCTTTATAGAAACATTAAAACGTTTTCTAACCCCATCATAAATATGCCCCCTATCTCCTGAAAAAATAGATTTTTTAACTAAAAATCTTCTTATAACAGCAAAAAGCATATCTATTATAAAAATAGAAAATACAATTAATGAAATTATAAAGCCGTTAGCCCCATAAACCAACTTCATATTAAGAGAAGCGAAAAAAAGAATATATCCAAGATAATACGAACCGGCATCTCCTAAAAAAATTTTAGCAGGTGAAAAATTATAAATTAAAAAACCTAATATAGGAACAGCTAAATAAACAAAATAAAAATCTTTTAATAAAAACGCCAAAAATAATAAAGCAATTAAAGACGTCCCAGTACATACACCGTCCATACCATCAACAAAATTAACAGCATTTATAATAGCAACTCCGGCAAAAGACAACAATATAATCTCAAAAGAATTATACCCAAAATTGAAAAAATAAACTGTATAAAAACACACAACAAGCTCCATCAAAAATCTAACTTTTGGAGATATACTCTTTATATCGTCTATTAACCCTATACCCATTATTAAAAATGAAAAAATAAAAAGATAATAATTTGAATAAATAATAGGAATAGACGAAAAATATATCGCAAGACCCCCAAGATAAGGAGTCACTTTTTCATGAAGTTTAAGATTATTATCCGGCTTATCTACAATGTTAAATTTAAGAGCAACCTTTGCAATAATAGGAGTTAATATTAAAATTAAAATTAATGAAATATATACCATCTGATCATCCTTTTTAATAAAAAATCAAAAACTATTTAAAAATAATTTATAGTCAGGCGTACACCACAAAAAAAACTCTCCACCTCATCAATCTTCTATTTCCACCTCTCAAGAGGGGAATTGATTCAAAGTCTTTTTTAATAATAATTTTATCCGTTATTTGCCACCTCATTATTATATGTTTTTAACGCTTTTCATTTCCAACTGATTCACAAAAAATAAATCGAATCATAAAAATTACAAAAAACTTTTAATCTTGTTATATTCTTCCTCAGAAATATATTTATCTAAAAATAATCTCTCTAAAATATTAGACGCCATTTCTTTTTTTATTTTCGTAAGCATATAAAAAATCTTACTAAACTTTTCGTTAGAATCTTTACCTTTAATATCATTAACCAAATTATTAAAAATAAATTCTTCTTTATTAAAATCATCCTCTATTACTTCTTTTTCAACAACCTCTACACTTTCAGAAACAACTTCAGTATTTTCAAAATTTTGATCTTCTAAAACCTGAATAGGTTTTTGTTTCAAAATTTCAAACGCACTCTTATCTTCTATATAATGAAAAGACGTTTCTCTTACGATATTATACAAAAAGAACCATTCATACAAATTAAAAGTAACCAAACGAAGCAACATTACAAAATTACCCTCTTTTAATTTAATAATACGATTTTTAGCCAATTTATTATTAACTTCAGACTCTTGTAAAACCCACTGATCCTTAACAATTCTATTAGTCAAAACCGTATATGTAACCCACACAGAAATTGCAGAACCTATTAAAATAACACTTTGCCATGTAGGAATAACAAAATCCTGTAAAATCTCCATATCAATAATTTCTATTTGAGACGTAATATAATTGCCAATAAAAAATAAGGCAATTAAAGAAGCCACATATCCAATAAACCAAGGAAAAACCCTCTTTTCCTCCAAAGGGAAATCTAAGCCCTTTTCCTTATAAACTTTTCTCATATGATTAACATGAGCATTTCTATTTTTTATCAAAACATGATACATAAAAAAAAGAAGTCCAAGTCCTACAAAATTAAGTGCAGGAATATAAAAAAGAAACGCCGCAATAAATACCACAAAAGGTTTAAAAAGAATCACTTTTATCACTCCATTAAATTATTTAATTTCTCTTTCAAAATTTTACTAAACCAACTAACCTCAACCTTAGTCTGTTCTCCGCAAGACATATCTTTTATAGTCAAATAACCATTCTTTACTTCATCAGCACCAATTATAACAGAAAACTTAGCATTAACCTTATTAGCATGTTTCATCTGAGCACCAAAATTTCTTTTTGAAATATTCAAAAACGTTTTTATACCGTCATTTCTCAAATCACTAACTATTTCTAAACCCATTTTTACCGCCGACTCATCAGCACACACGATATACACATCAACATCGCCATTATCCTCAATATCAATACCCTCAGCCTTTAAAGCTAACACAGCCCTTTCAACACCCATAGCAAAACCAACAGCCGGAGTATCAGGCCCATTAAGCTCTTTAACTAACAAATCATAACGTCCACCAGCCGCAATAACCCCTTGAGCACCAAGATTCTTGTGTTCAACTTCAAAAGCTGTTTTCGTATAATAATCAAGCCCTCTAACTATAGAAGAATCAACATCATAAGGAACTCCCATTAAATCTAAATACTCTTTCAAAGAATCGAAACTAACCTTACACTCTTCACACAAATAATCTAAAATAGAAGGGGCATCCTTAACAAGCTCTTTATCCTTTTTACAATCAACAAGCCGCATAATATTTTTATCGTACCTCACCTGACAATCATCACATAAATCGCTTACAATATCCTTAAAATATTCTTTAAGAACATTCTTATATTCTTCTCTACACTTTGGGCAACCAACACTATTAATCTTAACGATAAAATTATTAAGCCCCATAACTTTTAACAAATCATAAATAAGCGAAATAACCTCAGCATCAGCTAAAGCAAGATTTGAACCAAAAATTTCCGCACCAATCTGATGAAATTCTCTTAACCTTCCACTTTGAGGCTTCTCATATCTAAACATCGACCCATTATAGAATAACTTTAAAGGAGAACCCTCATTCATAAAAGAATTTTCAACATAAGCTCTAACAACAGGAGCAGTTCCCTCAGGCCTTAGAGTAATAGAACGCTTTCCTTTATCTTCAAAAGTATACATCTCTTTTTGAACAACATCAGTATTATCGCCTATACTTCTAGTAAACAAATCCGTCATTTCAAAAATAGGCGTACGAATCTCTTTAAAACAATACGAAGAAAAAACTTCCTTCGTTTTTCTCTCTACAAAGTGCCAATATTTCATTTCATCCCCATATATATCTTGTGTACCTTTAATTCTATTATATTTAGACAAAAAATATCACTCCCTATCAATATATTTCAAAATCAATTCTATCATAAATTTTTTAATCAATCAATACGATAAAATAAAAGGGAGCCAAAGGCTCCCATATTATTTCTTTAAAAAATCATCTTCTCGCTTTATTTTTCTTATCGAGATGATTTCTATACTCAGATATTTTTTTGTTACTGTCTTTCAAAAATTTTGTCAATTTTTTCTCGAAACCCTCAGCAGAAGAAGCCGCAGAATCTTCAACAGCCGCAACCGCAACTGGAGTATCAGAATCTCTTAAAGATAATTCTAATTTACCATCTTTAGTAGTTCCAATAACCTTTCCTTCAATTTCTTGACCCATTGAAAGAAAATCAGTAACACTTTTCACATATTTTTTAGAAACTTTAGAAATATGAATAAAACCTTGTTTCCCACCTTCGAGCTCAACAAAAGCACCGAATTTTTTAATATCAATAACTTTTCCCTTTACAACATTTCCTTGAGTAACGTTCCCACTCACTTAAATACCCCCGCCCTTTCATTTTTAAAATTAGTCACGAGAACCCTGCTAAGTCGTGAATTCGTCTTTTGTATAAGACGGCCCGGGCCCAGGCTGCGGTTTTCACCTCCGAAAATACTTTTATTATTTGACGAAAGGAATTTTTCAATCGCAAGGCCCCTACGCCATAAAGCTTTTAAATTGACAATTTAGTTTTTTAAAAATTCTTTATATTTATTCTTGAATCTCTGTACTCTTCCTTCTGTATCTAATATTTGTGCACCAGCTTCACCTTTGTAATAAGGATGGCACTCTGAACAAACATCTAATCTGAAAGATTTAGAAACAGAATAAACTTTATGCTCTGCTCCACAAGCACATTTAACCTCAAGCAAAGACATTTCTGGATGTATTCCTTTTTTCATTTTTCAACCCACCTCTTAAAGTAATGTTTTCATTTCGTATTATTATAGCATATATTTTCAAATAGTGTCAAGCGATAACAAAATAATTTAATATTAAATTAACGTTTCGAATTAAATACTCTATTCTTTTAAACTTTGCAAAACACCTATCATTTCATCAATTTTTTCAGGCTTAAGAGTGACCCCTTTCTTTGTTGGCTTATACTCATTATCACTATCGAGATAAAAAATTCTTATATCAATATACTCTTTACCTTTAAACTCTTTTTTCTCAACCCTAATTATCTCTGTTTCATTTCTTTCAATATCCGCCACAAATAAAACCACCCTTTCTTTAAAAATTAAAATTTTGAAGACAACATATCAGAATTAGGAGGAATCATACCAGAATTAGTAATAGTAGACAAAATAGCCTGTTGAATCTCAAAAACACTTTGAGAAACCGCTTTTATTACATCATTAGAATAAGAAATCTCTTTAATTCTTTCTACAGAAGACTCTAACTCTTCCTTTGAAAAAATCTCATCAATCAAATTACAAACCCTTAAAAGACTAATAAGAACAGCAGTTCTTACATCAGGAGATTTACCTTCAAGTACAATTTCTTTTATATGGGCAATAAGAGTTTTTTCTTCCGAATCATCAGTCGCCGGATATCTAACAAAATTAAAAACCCATAAAATTTTATGATTCTCTTCTCTCAAAACACCTTTTTCAATAAGACTCTTAATAATAATATCTTCAATCTCTTTAAATTCATTAACCAATCTTATAACAATAGACTTTACACTACGATCCTCTTTTTCATTATCTATAACCTTTAAAAAATCATTTAAAAGAGGTTTTTCAGGGTAATTATTATCCGCAACAAAAATATTATCATCTTTAATACTGATTTTCCCCGAAAGAGATAATTCCATAATCAAAGCTCCGACAAGAGCATAATCTAAAGGAATAGCCGCTGAAGAAATCACCTTTCCCTTTTCATCATCTATAGCAAGAATCATCAAATCTTCCGCAAGGTTAAACATAATAACACCCCCTACCTTTTAATAATACTATTATATCACAAAAGCGTTTTTATTTCCACAACAACCCAAACCCTTATTAATACTAGCCTTCAACTCTCAAAAATAACTTTCTATTATTTATAAAAATCTCAGCCATTTCTAACTCATCATTTATTTCCTTTTTTATTTTTTTAATAACATCGTTATCAACACCCTCATTTCTTATAATCTCTAAAGATAAATAAGCCTCTTTCTCATTGTTTTTATACTCTAAAGCAACAGGATAAATAGCCCCAATCGCCTTATGCTTTTCAAAATGTTCAAACTGAGCCGCTTTAAAAGAAATCTGCGATAACTCTTCATACATCGAATTATAAATATTCAAATCTTTATTCTTTAAATGCTTTCCTATAAAATCATAAACCTCTTTTTCAATATCTTTATTTAAATCCTTAATAGCAGGAAAATCATTATTTTCAACCTTTTCCTTTATTTCTCCAACCAAATTATAATAATAATGATTATCAAAATACTTTTTTTGAAACTTTTGAATAAAATTCAAAATCTCATAACGAGTTCTATTTAAACGAATATCATGATAAGAATCCGTTATTATTCTATCAGCCTGAACATCAGTCCCATCTATAAACTTCAACCATCTTGTAATATGAATAATCAAACTTTTTAACTTTTCATCATTTATAAACTTACAACTATCAAGAGCCATTTTCAAAGGAGTAGTATCCAACCCTAAAATTTCAACGAAATCCTTTTCTTTCTCTTTGTGCTTTTTATCAATACCCAAATACCCCCTATGATACTTACAAATAAACAAAATCGCATATAAAATTTCCTCATATTTTTCACCAAACAAACACTTTAAAGAATCCGAGTTTTCCGAAAAAGCCCTTTCAATACCAAGAACATCAAAAAAATTATCATTTTTAATCAAATGCAAAGTAAGCTCATTATGCAAATCTCTTACTAACAAAGGAAACTTATCTATATTAACCATCTTATAATCAGAATAATCGCTATAACCATTAGTATCAAAATAAAAATTAGAATAAGTATGCCCTAAATCATGAACATTAACAGCAATTATAAATAAAAAATAAAATAAATCCTTATAAGAAAAACCATTAAAATAATCACCCTCTATATCCTCAGGTAAAAAATCGCTCTCACCAAGAACATTGATTAAATTTAAAGTAAAATCTATCAACCTCTTACTATGCCTCTGAGAATGCTCTACAGTTTCAGGAATCAAATCTCCCAACCACAAAGAAGTCCATTTCTTTTTAATACCATCCTCAACATAATTTCTAAGCCTTAAATCAGAAATAAAATTGAGCAACCTCTCCCCAAAACCAAAAGGAATCTCTCTTTTTTTATCATACTGCTCAATCATCTTTTTCACAGGATAAAAAGAAATAATTTTATCATCAGATTTATTATAAATATTTGAAATAACGTCAGGAAGAATAAAATAATCATCCTCTTCCATCCCCTCAAAAATATTTTTACTCTTCATAATAGAACTAAACCCATCTAAAAAAGAATGATCCCAATCAAAACCAAAAGCCGGAAACTCTATAATCTCCTTTAAACCATTTATTTTACAATAATAACTCTTTTTATTAAACATAGCATAAATAGAACAAATTATACCAATATGCCTAAAACCAGCAGCAGCATCTATCAAACAATAATTATATTTTAAATCAACACATTCAAGCGTATTCCAAACAACATTAAAATTGTTGTTATTATTTTCTATATCTTCAATAACCGTATAATCAACACTTTTTATATTAAAAACCTCTCTCAAAATAACCTTTAAAAACAAATAAGACTTATTAATCTCATCAGAATAATCATCAGGATATTTTTTTTTAAGTTTTTCATCAGAATCTTTATTAAAAAAATCGGCAAAAATAAACATATGAACGTTATCAATCAAATAGCCATCATTTCTAAAGTCACTAATAGTAGAAACCTCTGGAGAACAAGTATTTAAATCTTTAACAGAACTTAATAAATCAAAATTCTTTTCATAAATACAATTATGAATTTTTTCATTTCTATCACTTAATATAGACGTTCCCTGTGAAATAACCACACAAGTCGAACCATAAAGCCTATTTTGAACATATTTTATTACCATATTAAAATCAACACCAGTAAAATTAGCAATATTCTTATTAGAAAACTTTTTAAAATCTTTCTCTTCAACCCTTTCAGAAACAAAATCATTTAAAACTAAATCGCCTGTAATTTTTCTGTTCAAAATATCTTCAAAATTATCCGAATCATTTTTTAACTCTATTTCCATCAAATAAAAACTCTCTGGAATATTATTATAAAAATGCCCATAAGGATATAAAAACTCATCAATAACAATCTCAGGATTTGTATCAATATAATAACGAACCTTAGCAACCATCTTTGAACCCTTAATCTCTTTTAAAACACCATTACTAATTTTAATACGCGCTTCATCTTCAACCCTTTTATCACCATCAAAAAGATCTGACTTTTTCGTCTCAAACCACTTTTTAGAAAAACCAGAAGGATTCTTTTCAACAACAAGCCGAACCCTTCTTTCAACAAAACCCTCCGGCGGCTCTAAATACCATTGAATCAAACCCTCTATTTTTTTAGCATTTTTAATTAAATCTTTTACCAAATCACTTTTTAACAAATACTTTCTTTCAATTTCATTAATCATAAGAACTCTCCCCCGTTTATTTTATTATTAACTAATCTAATTATACCAAAACAACCACTTTTTTTAATTTATTAAACTAAATTTTTTATTTTTAAAAACATCTATAACATTATTACCAACCATAATAACATAAACATTTTCTAATTTTTTTAACATAGGATTCTTTTTAATCATACTTCTTGGAATATAATAAATCTTGGCATTTCTTCTCGCATAAGAACTATTACCAAACTCAACAACCTTTTTCAAATCCATTTCAGTTAAACCATACATATGTTTTTTTCTACCAGGTTTAGATAACACATATACATTCTTCAATTAAAACACCTCCACAATTTTGAATTTCATTTTAATAATCCTCAAATTATTATTAGACATTAAAAATTCTTTTTTTACTCTCCACTTTTTGCTATTAATTAATTCTTTAATCAAGAAAAATAATTCCACAATATGGAAAAATTTTCTTCCTTAAATAAACACGATTATAATCATAAATCAACAAAATCTAATTTTTTCCATTAATTCCATATTGCTATTATAAGTATACATAAATATAATAATATAGTATACTCTTTTTGTGGACGTTCACAAAACAAAAAAATACGGAGGTGACACTATGGAATTTGAATTAACAGCAAGAACAGCGAGAATAACATTTACAACAATCGAAGAAGGAAAGCAAAAAAGAACAAGCAGAAGCTTGAAACTCTATGAAGGAGATCCTGAAACAATAAATGACGGATTAAACGCTTTTGTTTCACTTCACGCAAATGAAACAGCAAGCTTCTTAATAAGAGAAGACAACATAATAGTATAAGGGAGGCTTAAAAAATGAACAGCTTAAAATTAACTCTAAAATTCTGGGAACCAGATGAAAAAAAATTTTATAACATTACAGTAAATGACCCCAAAGAAAACCTTGAGCAAGCACAAATTGAATCAATAATGGCAGAAATGATCGGAATACTCGTACCATCAACATGTCTTGTAGACGAAGCCACATACGTACAAACAACATACGACGAAATAATGAACATCATAGATAATTAAAAAAACGGGGTAATACCCCGTTTTTCTATAAAATTTTTAACTAACTTATAAAAAAAGGAGGCTTAAAAAATGAATATAACCGGAATAATATCAACACTAGTAAAACTTGTAGAAACAAATGGAAACGGAAAAAGAAAAAAAGAAATAGTATTAAAAATATTAAAAGACATATTATTAGAATCAAAAATACCATTATTTTTTTTAACAGACAAAATATTATCTGAAATGATAGACGCCATAGTATCCATACTATTCCCCAAACCAAAATTATGAACAATCAAGAACAAAAACAAACATACATAGATAAAATTGAAATAATGCACATGAACTCTTTAGAACTAAATAAAAGAATCAAAAAACTTGAAAAACAAATAAAAGATTTAAACTACGACTTTAAAAATGAACTTATAGAAAGACTACTCGACACACTAGAAATAAGAAAAAAAGAAACACAAATATTAAAAAGAAAAATTTTAGATTGGGTAATAAGACTCACATTTTCAGGAGGATTAATATTCATGATAATATCAAAAATACTCGAAAAGTAAAAACTCCGCTTTTTAGCGGAGTTTTTACTTTCTTTAAATCGCCTTTAATCCATCTCTTGAAAGGTGACAACCGAAGGTTGACGGAGTGGACAGCTTTTTTATTATAAAATTTATGCGATTTGTTATTTCAAAAGAAAAAGAGCAATTCTTTTGAGGAGAAATCTGCGAGTGTTCCCCTGATTTTCTCTCTGCTTTTAATGTTTTTGAATTTTCAGCAGCGTTCTGCCGCATTCCTCATCGCCGCCCTTTGCGTGCATTCATCTTTACACTTTTACCATTTCATTACATTTATCTTTT
>CAYZNB010000078.1:0-13651 GCA_964478535.1 uncultured Thermotogaceae bacterium | reverse complement strand
TCCTAATACTATCTATAAAAATACCTACATTGTCATAAGTGCTGTAACGCCGTGCCTCCTTGGGAACGATAGTTGAACGGTAGTTGAACCATCGTTGAACCATTGTTTAACGCAAAAGATGAATGTTTTTCCTAACCAACTTTCCATCTTTCTACTATAATCATTTTTTCACTTTATATACCTCATCGCTTAAAAAAACAATACCTTCTCTTATTAATTCAGATATTTCATCTTTTATTTCAAGTTCGATAACCATATCTTTGGAAATCCCATTAAATTCAGTTGAAAATTCCATAATCTTCCTTAAATTATAGATTAAAATTTCTTTCTTGCCCTCTTTTGAAAGGGCTATTATTTCCATAAAAAATTCTTTTAAATATTTTTCAAATATTTTATTTTCTGCTGTTTTTTTTAAAATTTTTTTCAACTCTTCATCACTTATAAATTCATATTCTACATCTCCAAGAGGAATTAATTCTAAAAGCCCTACATTAAAAAAATACTTTTCTAATCCAGCATAATCTCCAGCTTTAAAGACATAAGCTATTCTTTTTTTCTTTTCAGAATAAGTTATTCCTAAAACCACTCCTTTTTTTATTTTATACACTCCATTGAGAGTTACCCCAAAATTTTTTAACTCTTCAAATTTCATAAACTTTCATCCCCATAATCAAAAACTTTATTATTTAAATATCTCATTGCATTTTCTATCCAATTATTTGCTCCGTTAAATCTTAAAAATTCCCAATTTTTTTTTGAATACTTGTTAACAACTTTTAAATCATCACAAACAAGTGCTGATATATAAACAACGTATAACGAAAGAGCTCTATCATTAATTTTTATAGCAATTTCCATCAAATCTTCGAGCAAATCATCCCAATTTTCATTTTTATAAAAATCAACCCCTTTTTTTATCATTAATACAAATTTAGAAAAATTAAATTCTAAAATATTTGATTTTAAATCATTAATAAATTTCTCAAATTCTTCTGGTAATATTATATCAGCTTCATTTGATTCCTCAAAAAAATCATAAGAATCAAAAAATTCCTTTACATCTTCATCAATATCAATATTTACAATATTATTTTTTTCTTCTTCACCAATAAAAAATTTTTTAAATTCTAAAACCTCTTTTAATTGAGGAAATTTTCTCAAATCTGGCAAATACAAAAAAGAAAGCATGATTTTAGATAATTCTTTAAAAAGAAAATCTATTATTTCATCAGGTATTTCTATCTCAAAATCTAAAAACAAACACTCTGATTTTTCTATTGCTTTCAAATTGCTTTTAACAGGAGACTTCGTTATATAATAAACTAAATTTACAAAACTTCCTCGGATATATTCTTTGCTTCCATCAGTAACTTTACCTGATTTTACGTAAATAAAATATTCGGGAATATCATCTTTTTTATATATTGTTTTTCCTTTTTTAATAACTTTCTCCATTTTTAATACCCCACTATTTTTAAATATTGTCTAATGAATTGAGATTTATCTGGATAAAAAAATTCTATTTCATTTGCTATTTTTCTTAATTTTTCTACTTTTTCTTCACTTAAAGTTAAATTTTTAACATATTGTTCTATATCATACCCATTTTGAATATAGCTAAAAGGTTCTTCCAAAAAATCTACAAGATTTAAACCTTTCCATCTTTCAATTTGTCTTGCTATATCTGGATAAAAAAAATTTATTTCATTAATTATTTTTTTCAACTCTTCATCTAAATAAACAAAACTATGTTTGTTTTTTATTTCATCTAAAAAATTTATTATATTGTTCCCTTGAAGAATAAAATTTATTGGATCTCTAAAAAAATCAACTTCTTGTGTTTCTAAAGAACTGTTTTTATAAATGTGCACCTTTGAAATATCTCCTGTTAAAGAAAAATTCTCCAATATTTCTTTAGCTAGAGGAACAGCAGAAGTGCTGGATAAAAGATCTTCGCCATCAACCCTTACAACAATTGTTCTTGAACCCGTATAGCCTGTAAACCAAGAAGCTTTTTCAGAAGTTCCTGTCTTTCCATGTAAATCTATATCATCTAAATATGCATTTCTTCCCGACCCATAAATAATAACATCTTTCAAAAGTTCATTCATTTTTGAATATGTTTCTATAGAAACAGAATCAATTTTATTTATTATATTAGGGTATCTCTCATAGATCAAATTTCCTTTTCTATCATATATTTTTGAAATTACATATTGATCTGTTAAAATTCCATAATTAGGAAAAATTGAAATTGCTCTCCCTAATTCTAAGGGGCTTGTTTCAAGTGTTCCTAAAGCTAAAGTCAAATCTCCGGGATAAGTCCCATATATTTTTAATTCTTCTTTTAAAAATTTTTCGATCGTATTTATTGAATCAGTAGGAGATTTGTCTATTCTCATCGCAAGGTATATAGATGGAATATTTATTGAATGAATTAACGAATCTCTTAAAGTTATCTCTCCTCTAAATTTTTTATCAAAATTATTTGGAGCCCAATCCCCAAAAGCCATTCTTTCGTCAGGAAGAATTGTATTGAATTCATATCCGTTTTCAATCGCCAAAGCATAGTAAAAAGGTTTTACATTAGAACCAATCTGCTCTCTTGAGAAAAAGTTTGAATATTCCCCGCCCCAAAAGCTTAAAATTTCTCCTGTTTTATTATTAAAAACAATTGCAGAATTATTTTCATCCGGATTAAAAGAATCGAAAAGATCTTTATTATAAGTTGTAACGATAGTATATCCTCCGCCTTTTAATCCAATTTCAGCCTCTTCAGATCTAATTTTATAGACTAAATCTAAATATCTTTCATTATATTCAGCTCCTGAAAAAGTTAAATTATTTATCTTTTTTAACATTTCTTCTCTAGTTATTCTGAAAAAATTGAAATCATCAATATTGTTAAGCATAACCATACCTTGATTTCTAGCTCTTTCCGGATATTTGTTAGGATTATATAATTCTGGTCCTTTTATTATTCCAACAAGAACTAACATTTCCTCAACCGAAAGAGTTTTAACATCTTTTCTAAAATATCTGTGAGAAGAAGCTGTAAAACCTGAAATATCATTTCCCTGATAAACAGAGTTCATATAAGCTTCTAAAATTTGTTCCTTATCGTAAGCTCTTTCTAAATGAAATGATAAAAAAATATCTAATATTTTCCTGTTTATTGTTTTTTCATTTGTTAAATATAAAATTTTTCCTAATTGTTGGGTTATAGTACTTCCGCCTTGAGAAAAATTCCCCGATTTAAAATTGATATATAAAGCTCTAAATAATGCTTTTATATCTATACCAAAATGCCCGAAAAATTCTCTATCTTCCGAACGTAAAAGTAAATAAATTAATTCATTTGGAAAATTTTCTAAAGAAGAATATTTATATTTCGAAGGTAAAATTTCCTGTCCATCTTCAAAAAGATATGTGTTATATCCAGAATCAGGTAAAAAAATAGAATATGTATTTGCCTTATAATAAGACAAAGAATAAAAAAATATTGAAAAAAAACCTATAATTCCTACAAAAAAACCTATCAAAAAAGATTTCATTAAAACCTCCTGAAATTTTTATATATCAAAATTTTGTGATATCATATTACATGATATCATATTTTTATAATTTTTTGAATAAAAAAATCTTATTTTTAGGTTCTATGTAAAATAGTATGGAAAAATAATTTATTAAGTTGTTGGTCAGGAAAAACAAATAATGTTTAATTGGTTAAATGGAAAAGTGTTTAAATAGTTAAAAGTAGCAAGCGACACAAAAACTGTCCACCCCGTCAACCTTTGGTTGCCACCCCTCAAGAGGGGAATTAATCACAAATGCTTGTTTTAACGTTTTTCCTGACCAACTGTCTGCTGACCAACTTTCTACTTTTCAACTGACCCACAAAAAAATTCATAGAATCTATTTTTATTAATAAAGGAGATAAAATGAGAACATTATTACGATTAAAAAAATTTTCGACAATGATTTATACTTCACATGTAGATTCAATAAATATAATTGAAAACGTTTTAAGAAGAAGCAAATGTCCTTTCGAATTTTCTCAGGGATTTAATCCTAAACCTATTTTTTCTTTTTCAGAAGCTATTCCCTTGGGTTATATTAATAGATGCTTTTATATGACGGTAGATACAAAAGAAAAATTTGATTTTTTTAAATTAAATTCTTTTTCACCTAAAGGGTTAAGTCTATTATCTTATAAAATTGTTGAAGATACTCATAAAATAACAAAAAAAACAAAAGGTTACTATTTCAAAATCTATCTTTCAGAAAATTTATTTAATTATTTTTCTTCTCTAAAAACAATAAAAAAAGGTAAGTCCGAATATCTATTTTCTGAAATTTTTAATAATTTTAACTACACTATTAACTCAAATCGTATTTTTGTGATACAATATTATCAAGAAAAAAATAATCTTATAAATTTTTATAAAATAATAAAAGAATTCGCATTATCTCAAAAAAAGTATTTTTACTATCCAATTTGTCATAATGTTGATATGGAGGACTAATTATGAAAAAAGTACTTGTAGTTGATGACTCAGATATTTTAAGAAGAATCATTGTCTTCAATCTTAAAGCTGCTGGGTACGAAGTTCACGAAGCAGTTAACGGTCAAGAAGGCCTTGAAAAAATAAAATCTATAAATCCTGATGTGATTTGTTTAGATATTATGATGCCCATTATGGATGGATTTTCTGTTCTAAAAGTAATGAAAGGCGAAGAAATTAATATTCCTGTAATTATACTTACAGCAAAAGGCGGAGAAGAGGATGAAAAAACCGCTTTATCTCTTGGCGCAAAGCGTGTACTAACTAAACCTTTTAGTCCAAAACAACTTGTAGAATGCGTTAATTCTTTATAGAGGATAAAAATATGGATTATAACAAAAAAATTTATACTAAGCTCAACAATATTCTTAAAATTTACAACGATGATATTTTTGACGAAGAAATTCTTTTAAAAAGATTGGACCATCTGACAGATGTCCATTTATCTGAGCTTGAAAAACATAAAACTCAAATAGAAGAAACCTCATTAATTCTTGAAGCCCAGTTTGAGGAAATCTCAAGAACTTATGAAGAATTAACTACCGTTCTTGATATAAGTAAAATTATTTTTTCAAAAAAAGACCCTAGACTTTCTCTTGACATGATTGTAAAAAGATTAAAAGATTCTATAAGTTTTAAAAATATTATAATCGGAGAATTTGTCGACTTAGAAAAGCATTCTTTCGCATTTAAACCGCTTTTTATAGAATTAATCGATTTGAACTTTGAAAAAATTGATAAAATAGTTTCAAAACTTGAATCGCAGGAAAAAGCCAAAACAATTTTAGAAGAAAATGACGAAAAAAACAATTCTTATCTTTTAATCCCTATAAAATCTACGATAAAACTTTGGGGGTTTATTCTTCTTTATTCAAAAAAAGACACTTCCTTTTTTCTGGCTTCCGAAAAAAAGATCATGGAATCAGTATCAGAGCAAATAGCTTTTGGTTTTGATACCATTGATTATATGCAAGATAAAATTGAGCAACAAATTTTCAATGAACAACTCAAAATCGCAAAAGATATTCAAAAATCTCTTCTTCCATCAGTTTTACCCAAAATTCATAACGCTGATATAGCGGCTTATTATAGATCTGCTTTTGATGTAGGTGGCGATTATTATGATTTGATAAAATTAAACGAAAATGAATCTTTTTCAATATTAGCAGATGTATCCGGAAAAGGTGTTCCTGCCGCTTTAATAATGAGTTCTTTTAGAGCGGTTATAAGAAGTCGGCTTGAATTAAACGATTCAATCGAAGAAGTTGTAAAATATGTTAATAATTATCTTGCAAAAAATATTCCAAATGATAGATTTGTAACTGCCGTTTTTGTTCACTTAAACACATTAGAAAAAAGGGTTAAATTAATAAATGCCGGACACAATGTTACTCCAATAATAATTGACGAAAAATTGATTTATTCTGATGCAGATGGATTACCTTTGGGCATAATAGAAGATTATCAATACACTAATGAAGAATATGTTTATGAAAAAAATCTATTCATAACTCTTTATACAGATGGAATTACAGAAGCGCGCGACCCTCAAAAAAATGAGTACGATGTAAAAAGACTTGAAGATTTAATAATTTCGAAAAAACAAGAAAACGCTGATGTAATAGTTAACAGTATAATAGAATCGGTGGATAATTTTTCAAAAGGTGCGCCTCAACATGACGATACAACTTTATTAATAATTAAAGGATATTAAAAAATAGGAGGGAAACAAAATGTCAGGACATAACAAATGGGCAAATATTAAACACAGAAAAGGTGCTCAGGATGCTAAAAGATCTAAAATTTTCACAAAAATCATCAGAGAATTAACTATAGCTGCAAGAGATGGAGGCGGTGACACAGAATCGAATCCAAGATTAAGAGTTGCTGTAGAAAAAGCAAGAGGCGCTAATATGCCTAAAGATAAAATTGAAACAGCTATAAAAAAAGGAACAGGAGAACTTGAAGGCGAAATTTTAATGGAAAACCTTTACGAAGGTTATGGCCCTGAAGGCGTAGCTTTAATTATTTCTGTTGTTACAGATAATAAAAATAGAGCTGCTCAAGAGTTAAGACATATTCTTTCAAAACACGGCGGTTCTTTAGCTGAAAGTGGTGCAGTTGCTTGGAATTTTGAAAAAAAGGCAATTATTACAGTTTCAAAAGAAGAAATAGCTGATGCGGAAGAATTTATGATGCAGGCTATTGAATTGGGTGCTGAAGATATAGATGAATCTTCTGACCCAGTAGAAATAACTACCGAATCAGATCAAATGGCTACTGTAAGAGACGGTTTGAAAGATTTAGGCTATTCATCAGTAAAAGGCGATTTAACTTATAATGCTAAAACTACTGTAAAAATTTCTGGAAACCCTGCTGAAAAGCTTTTCAAACTTTTAGATGCTTTAGAAGATAATGATGATGTTCAGAATGTTTACGGTAATTACGAAATAGATGATTCAGAAATGGAAAGACTTGCTTCGATGTTTTAAATAATAATATTGGGGGTCTTGATGTCCCCCTTTTAAATTTTGGTGATGACATGAAAAAATTTTTTATTGTATTTTTTGTTATTATTTCTATAAATCTATTTTCAACTAGGTTTTTAATTCAAGATTATTCATCTTTTTATGGCAATAAATTTTATTTTGATTTTGATTTAGATGCCGTTTATAATTCAAGATTAACATATAATTTTGATTTGCGCGAAAATACAATTGAAACTTCTAAAAACGAAGACATATTTGTTTATTTTAATTTTTTTCTTCCTGACTTTTCCATATCATATCGTAATATAAATAGAATTAAAACAAAAACATTCGTTGAAAAAAATTTTAACGGTTTTGTTCTTTTACTTGATGAATATATTTTTGTTTCTTTAACAGATTTATACATAGGAGTTATTTTTGATACTCAAAATTTTGATGCTTCTTATTTCGTTGATATAAAAGACTTGTCAAAATCAATTGTAAATTTTTCTCTTAAAAATAATTTATTTTCATTATCTTTTGAATTTTCAGAAAATAAAATTTCTCCTTTCTTTTCTTTCGGAAATATCTTTTTTTCCATTGGGAAAAACGGGTTGGGAAAAGTATATTTTTTATCTGAAGAATTTTACCTTTATTTCGATAAAAATACAGACAAATTTTTAGTAAACTCTTTATATTTTGATTATAAAGATGATTCATTTAGATTTAGATTACCAGTAACAAATAATTTATTTTTTTTATACACAAACTTAGGGCTAGGGATATCTTTTTTTCTTCCGTTATAATAAATAATAAAAGAACTATAAAAATAATATAGGGGGCATCATATGAACGAAAATTTAATTTACAAATCTCCTTATGATGATACTGATTATGAAAAATTACTAGTAAATCTTAATAATCATTTCAAACTAGATTTATCAGGTTATAAACAACATCGTGTAAGACGTCGAATAGATATGCTTATGAGAAAACATTCTCAGAAAAATTATTCTGATTATTTTCTATTATTAAAAGGTGATCCAAGTTTATGGGATGAATTTTTAGATAAACTCACTATAAACGTTACTGAATTTTTTAGAAATCCTGAAAAATGGGATTATTTGGAAAATACTATTTTACCTATGCTTAAAAAAAATGGTTCTTCATCGCTTAATCTTTGGAGTGCTGGATGTTCTACTGGGGAAGAACCTTATACACTTTCAATAGTATTAGAAAAAATGAAAGATCATTCTTCTAAAATTCTTGCAGCAGATCTTGACAAATTTGTTTTAGAAAAAGCAAAAAAAGGAATTTATGAAAGTAGAAGCCTTGTAAATATTTCAGAAGAAAACAGAAAAAAATATTTTGATTTATTACCAGATAATACTTATCAAGTAAAATTTAATTTAAAAAACAAAATAAATTTCAAACAATTAAATTTACTTACAGATTCTTTTGATAAAAATTTTGACCTTATTATATGTAGAAATGTTGTAATTTATTTTGACACGGATGCAAAAGATAAATTGTACAGAAAATTTTCTGAAGCTTTAAAACCTGGTGGTATTTTATTTGTAGGATCTACAGAAAGAATTTTTAATTATAAACAAATTGGATTGGAAAATTATTCACCATTTTTTTATCAAAAAGTTTAAAGGGGGCTTTTTTTTGTCCTTGATAATTCCTTTAATTATTTTTTTTGATCAGTATACAAAACATATTGCTGAAACAATTTATAGAAAAAATCCTATAACTTTTTTTATTTTTGAACTTACTTATTTTGAAAATACAGGAGTAGCTTTTGGTTTGTTTAAAGACAAAGCTTTCATGCACGGTATTTTATCTTCAATAATTGTAGGAATAATTTTAATTATAAGAGATTATACTTTTAGAAAAAAAAAGTATTGTTTAAAAATTGATTTTGCTATTTGCATGATAATTGCCGGAGCTATGGGGAATATTATAGACAGAATACGTCTCGGATATGTGGTAGATATGTTTTCAATCCCATATTTTGCAGTTATAAATCTTGCTGATTTTTTCATAAGTTTTGGCGGAATTCTCCTTGCTTTTTTTATACTAAGGAGGAGTAATAATGATAGAAAAATATATCGTTACGCAAGAAGAAGATAAAATAAGACTTGACAAATACGTAATAAAAAAAGTTCCCGAATGGATCTCAAGAAATTTTATTCAAACATCTATAAAAGAAGGAAAAATTTTAGTTAATGATCAAACAAAAAAATCTTCTTATACATTGAAAAACGGTGATATTGTATCAATAGAATCTCCAGACAAACCTGAAAAACAGGAAATTCATGCTGAAAAAATTGATATTGATATAATTTATGAAGATTCAGAATTAATTGTAATAAATAAACCTTACGGAATGTTGGTTCATCCTGCAGGAAATATTTATTCCGGTACTCTTGTAAATGCTCTACTTGAAAAAATTGATAGTGAACAAGAAGAACGTCCAGGAATAGTTCATAGATTAGATAAAGATACTTCAGGAGTTATAATAATTGCGAAAAATCCAGAAACTGAAAAAAGTCTCTCTAATCAGTTTAAAGATAGATTAACAAAAAAAACTTATTTAGCATTAGTGAAAAATAAGTTTAATAAACCTTTTGGAAAAATTGATTTACCTATTGGCAGACATCCTATTCAAAGACATAAAATGTGTGTTATGCTTGATGGTAAAGAATCTTTCACATCGTATAAACTTCTTAGAAATTTTGGAAAAGAAGCCGCACTTCTTTCAATAAATATAAAAACCGGAAGAACTCATCAAATTAGAGTTCATTTGTCTCATATAAACCATCCTGTTTTAGGTGATTATATTTACGGAAACAAAAAGGGTATTAACTCTTTGCTAAATATTGAAAGACAAATGCTTCACGCATCAAAAATTGGTTTTTATCATCCAAAAACAGAAAAATGGCTAGAGTTTTTCGCTCCATTAAAAAATGATTTTAAAAATTGTCTCATCCAATTAGATAAATATTCTAAAGGTGAAATATGATTATAGGGCCAATTGTAACTTCTAAAACTATTAATGAATCATATTTACAATTAAGAGATTGTTTTTCTTTTTTTAAAAAAAATAATATAAATACTGCTATTTTAAGTGAACCCCATCCTAAATCATGGATGAGGTTTATTGTTTTATGTAGAGAAAATAATATAAAACCAATAATTTTATATGAACATAATAAAGATTTATTTTTAGTAAAAAACTCTGACGAAATGAAAAAAGTTATTTCTTTTTATAACGGAATTACTAAATCTTTTATTTTAGAAAAAATTGATTTGACTATTCCAAAAATAATTTTCCCAAATAATCTCTTTAAAAGTTACTTCAAAGATTTAAATGGAGTTTCATTAAAAGAATCACTAAAATATTCAGAAATTCTTGATCAAAAGTTTTCTAATAGAAAAGATATCAACTATAACTTTGAAAATTTAAAGATTTCTTTACCAAAATTGGGAGGATATGCACAATTAAAAAGAGAAATCCTTAAAACACTTCTTAACGACTTCGAAATAAATTTAATAAAAAAAGAGTTATCCGTAATAAAATATCTTAATGTTGAAGATTATATATTAACAGTAAAAAAAATTGTAGATATCGCAAAAGAAAACAATATTGATATAGGCCCTGGAAGAGGCTCTGCTGTCAGTTCTTATTTGATATACAAACTTGGGATAACTTCTGTAAACCCTAAAAAATATGATTTAATTTTTGAAAGATTTTTAAATAAATCAAGAAAAGAACTTCCTGATATAGATCTTGATATCAATGCAGAAAAAAGAAATGACCTTATGAAAAAAGTTGCAGAATATTTTGGAAATTTTTCCGTTTGTCAAATAAGAACTTATTCAACAATGAAAGTAAAATCAGTTTTAAAAACTGCTGAAAATATTATAGGAGAAAAAATCAAATTAAAAACATTTTATCCATTTAGAAATCCTAAAAATTTTTCTTTAATTAAAAATTTTTCTGATGAAAACAAAAAAATATTTAACCTATTATATCACTTAGAAGGGTTAGAAACTGCAGAATCTGTTCATGCTGCAGGATTTATAATTTCAGCGGAAGATTTGAGAAGCATAATTCCTCTTGAACAAAAAAAAGATATTATTTCCATTTCTCAATGGGATGTTGAAGATTTAAAACAATTAAATGGAGAAAAATTTGATATTCTTTCATTAGATACTTTAACTTTCTTAAACAAATTGAATGAAAAAAACACATATTCTGATATAGAAAAAAGCAATAATTTTGATTATTTATCTAAAGGCCTTACAAAAGGAATTTTTCAACTCGATACTAAAATAGGAAAAATACTTTCAAGAAAAATTAAACCAAAATCGTTTGACGATATTTACATTTTAATATCTATGAACCGTCCTGGTCCTTTAGAATCTGGAATGATTGATATGTACCAATCAAATTCTTCTCCAGATTATCTGAAAAATCTTTTCCCCGAAACAAATGGGGTTATAATTTTTCAAGAACAAATAATGAAAATTGCAAAAAAACTTGGTAATTTTAACGAAGAAGAAGCTGATTCTTTAAGAAAAGCTTTATCTAAAAAAAATACTGAAAAAATGATTTCTTTAAAAGAAAAATTTTTATTCAACTGCTCAAATATTTTATCTAAAAAAAATGCTGAAGAATTATTTTCTAATATGGAAAAATTTGCACAATATTCATTTAATAAATCTCATGCTGTAGCTTATGCGTATATAACCCAAAAACTTATAAATATTAAATCTGAAAATACTGAAAAGTTTTTTTTCACTCTCATAAAGTTTAAAGGACTAGATATAGAAACTATAAATGAAATTAAATACTTCAAAATAAATTTATTAAATCCAGATCTAAGAAAACCTGAAGGTTTTTATGAAAAAAATAAAATAACCTTACCTTTAACTTTAATAAAAGGAATAGGGACAAATTTACTTGAAATATTTAGAAATCAAAAAATTGAAGATTTTGAAAATTTTATTCAATTTTGTCAACGAAATACATTAAATAGAAATATAATAGAACTACTTATAAAAGCTGGTTCTCTTGACTATTTGACTGAAAATAGAAAACACCTTATAAGAAAATCTACAGATTTACTAATGGGAAAAAACACGAAGCTTAAAGAAATTCAAAACACCATATTTGGAATAAATACTAAATTAGAAAAAGAAACCTCTACAAAAATTGAAGATTATATAAAATATGAATTTGAAACGATTGGATTTCCAATAAAAATACTTAATTCATCAAATCTCTCCAACACATTAATTGAAAAATATATTTATAATAAGATTGTTTCATTTGATGGATATTCATATCAAAATTATATTTTTGATAATTCTGCAATCTTATATACGAATAATTATCAAAAAAATATTCAAAGATTGATTAGAGAATTATAAGTTTATTTATATCAGAAATTTCAGAATATGGAATTTCTATTTGAAAAAGACCGTAAGAATAAGGTGTATATTCATATCTTTGAAAAAAGATTATTAAACAATCTTCAGTAATTAAAAATTCAGGATCTTTATCAAGTTTTAAATCTTCAATATTATCTAAAAATACTACTATATCATTTCTTAATATGAAATTAATAATATGATCTTCTAAAACATTTATGTAATCAGAGACTAAAAATAGCTCTTCCAAACTTATAAATTTCCCTTCTTTTTTATCAAAATTTATTGCATAACTCAAAGTATTAGGATGTGCCCCTCCTGTATAAAAAACGTTATCTATTCTAACACTTAAAAATTTTTCGTTATTCAAAAAAATCTCATAGTTTGAATAGTAAAAATATCTTTCTGAATATTTCTCAGGAGTTTCATAAACAAGAGCTTCGTCAAAATATTCTTTTGAGTTGTAAGAAACTTCTTCTATTTTTTGATTAAGCTTATCAACATTTTTAAAATTTTTGAAAACAGGTAAAAAAACATTTACTTGCTCTTTTTTGATTTCCTTTTCATAATAACTTAAATTATCTCCTGATAATTCTTCGTATGATATTTTGCTCTCTCTTTCAGGTGAAATATTTAAAACTTCATCATTTTTAGAACGACCTCCGCAACTTGAAACTACTAATAAAAGTACTAAAAATATTATTACTAAAAAAATCTTTCTCATAATAAAAATCTCCTTTATTTAATTATTAAGTTGCTTGGAAAAAACATTTTTAGAAGTGTTTTTTCTTACCCAAAATTATCTAATAAATATCTACGTTATCATAACGCTGTAACGCCGTGCACAGTTCTGCGTGGCTGTTACACTACATTAAAATCAAAAAACTGTTATTATATAAATGCTTTTCCTGATCAACTTTCTACTTACCAACTGATTCATTATAAGTATTCACAAAAACTGTCCACCCCGTCAACCTTCGGTTGACACCCCTCAAGAGGGGAATTAATTAAAAGTCTTTTTTTATAATGTTTTGATGGTAAATACGGATAAAATAAAGTAGCGAACAATTGAGAATTTTCGTCAAAAAACAATTGCGCGAATCAAAAAATGCGTAAGAAAATAGCATGTCTGAGCGTAGCGAGTTTGCTAATTTTAGCATTGTGCGACATGAAGTC
>CAYZNB010000077.1:13760-13862 GCA_964478535.1 uncultured Thermotogaceae bacterium | reverse complement strand
TGACGAAAATTCTCAATTGCTCGCTACTTTATTTCATCCATATTTACCCTCAAAGTATTATAATAAAAAAATTGTGTCACTTGTCACTTGCTAATTTTAACT
>CAYZNB010000077.1:0-13660 GCA_964478535.1 uncultured Thermotogaceae bacterium | reverse complement strand
TTTCACTATTTAAACGCTTTTCCATTTAACCAATTAAACATTTTTTGTTTTTCCTGACCAACTTTAAAATCCATATTTACCATCAAAGTATTATAATAAAAAAAATTGTGTCACTTGTCACTTGCTAATTTTAACTTTTCACTATTTAAACGCTTTTCCATTTAACCAATTAAACATTTTTTGTTTTTCCTTACCAACTTTCTGCTTTCTACTTTATTTTTTTCCTTGCCAACTAACTATAAATTATTACTAGCAGCAATTTTTAAATAGAAACAAAAATATTCATTAATTTTTTAATAAATTAATTAAAATATAATAATTTGTGATATAATTTAATAAAGATAGGGGGGATTATATGGCTATTTTTAAACGGGGTGATTTTCTTTATCGAAGCGGAGAAAGAACAGAAAATATTTTTATTATTGAAGATGGCGCTGTCGAAATTCAAATTTTCGATAAAGTAACTCTTGTTGAAAAAGGTTCTTTAGGTGAATGGTGTTTAATAGATAGTCCTTCAATAGAATCCGCAAAAGTATTAAATACATCTAAAATAGAGGTTATTAATCCCAAAGTATTTTTACAGGATAATGATTATAGTGACATTCTTTTAGAAATATTTGAATCTGTAAGTAAAAGATTATTTTTTTTAGATGAAGTTATGCTAGATAATTTAGATTACTCAAAAGCAAAAGAAAATTTTCGAAAAACTTATAAATATTATAAAGAGTTTGATAGTGATTTCGTAAAACAATTTTCAAAAATGAAATATCATTTCAGAAAAGATGAATATTTGCAATCTTTAGAAGAATTAAATAAAATTAGTTTGAATCATTTAAGCTACGATTTGTTAGAAGAAATTGAAATTTGGAAAACGATTCTGAGATTTAAGATAAATAAAGATCTTGGAAGACAATATGCCTCTTTTTTTGATGATAAAAAATCTTATAACCAGTTATCTTATAATTATTTGAAAAAATTAATGAAAAATGAAAAAAATACTTTTTATGATATTTTTGCTAAATATGGTCTCAAAATTCCAGAGAAAACTGTGATTATTAGAGAAGGTGAAGAAGCTCAGAATAAAGGATTTTATCTATTTGATGGAGCTTTAAAAGTAGGTCGTTTTTCATCAAATATCAACAATTTAATTGCTATTATATCAAAAGGTGAATTTTTTGGTGAATCTTCTCTTTTCGAAAAAACAATGAGACAGGCAACAGTTTTTACAGATAAACCATGTGATATAATAGTTTTTACAAAAGAAATTTTAAAAAACGTTTTAAAAGTTTCTTCAAAATTCGGATTAGAACTTATTCAAAATCAATTAAAAAGAACTCTTTTAGTAATAAAAATGATGGATATTTTAAGTATTTCTGATAATAATAAAAGAGTTGCAAAACTTATAGAAAATTTTGGAAAACATTTTAAAACTGCTGGATTTACTATAAATGAGATTGCTTCAATTGCAAATGTCGATAATGATATAGCTTTAGACATTTTAAAGGCACTAAAACTTAAACTAACTCCTGAAGGATATATAAAAAACACTAATATTCAATAAAGTGAAAAAAGCTTAACTATATGAACTTAATGCATAGAATTTGCTAATATTTACTTAATAGTACCCAATTTATAGATTAACTTTTTTTTAAATAAATGATAATATATATAGAGGTTGTTAGTGAGGATTTTTCTCTCTTTCATTTTATAAAAATTTAAAGGGTGCATTTTTATGCACCCTTTAACTATTAAGAGGTGTTTAATGATTAATAATGTTGTGGTAATTGGAGGCATAAATTTTGATATTTTATCTAAAACAAATCAAAAATATATAGAAAAAACATCAAATCCTTCATCAATAAGTTTTTCAACCGGAGGAGTTGCAAAAAACATAGCTGAATTTTTAAGTGGTTTGAAAATAGAAACAACACTTTTAGGTGTAGTAGGAAAAGATATTTTTGGAAAATATATTCTAAACGAATTGTCAATCAAAAATATAAACATTAATCACATTAAATTATCTGATATTAATAGTAGCGGAATATATTTATCTGCATTAAATATTAAAAATAATCTTATAGGAGCATTCTCTGATATGAATATAATCGATGAAATTAATTGTGATTATATTCAATCAAATTTTGAAATAATAAAAAAATCAAATTTTGTATGTATAGACACTAATTTGCAATTGGATATTTTAATATACATTATAAATATTTTAAACGATTGCAAAATAAATTTTATAATAGATGTAGTGTCCATAGAAAAAAGTAAGAAAATTTATAATATAAAAAATTATATACAATATATAAAATTTAATAAAGACGAATTTGAAATTTTTTTTAAAATTAATTTGGATAATTTAGAAGATAATTTAGAAGTATTATTTGAAATAATACCAAATAATATGAAAAATGTAATAATTACATTAGGAGAAAAAGGTATAATTTATATTAATAATATTGATAAAACTTATATAAAATTAAACCCTCCAAAAACGAGAATTAAAAACGCCAATGGAGCTGGTGATTCTTTAGTTGCAGGTTTTGTATATGGATTAATAAATAATTTTGAAATCGAAAAGTCTTTAAAATATGGTATGTTATGTGCGAAAGCATCTTTGGAAAGTAATAATACAATTGCTGAAAATATTTCAGCAGAAGAAATTGACCAATTATATAAGGAGTGGTGAGTATGAATTTTAATGGATATTTATCTATTAAAGAAGAGGTTTTAGAAGCATTAAAAAAAAGTATGCCTGTTGTAGCTCTTGAGTCTACAATAATTTCTCATGGTATGCCTTATCCCGAAAATATGAAAACAGCAATCGAAGTAGAAAAAATTATTTATGATAATGGCGCTATCCCAGCAACAATTGCAATAATTGATGGGATAATAAAAATAGGTCTTACTCATGAAGAAATTGAATTTTTATCCAAAGCAGATAATGTTGTAAAAGCTAGCAGAAGAGATATTCCCATAATGCTTTCAAAAAATATGAATGCTGCAACGACTGTTTCTGCGACAATGATTTGTGCAAGTATAGCGAATATAAAATTCTTTGCTACTGGCGGAATCGGCGGAGTCCATAGACATGCAGAAACTACTTTTGATATTTCAGCAGATTTGCAAGAATTAGCAAAAACAAAAGTTGCGGTCATTTCTTCTGGAATTAAATCTATACTTGATTTAAATTTAACTATGGAATATTTAGAAACTTTAGGAGTTCCTGTTCTTGGATACCAAACAGATGAATTACCTGGTTTTTATTCAAGAGAAAGCGGAATAAAAGTTAATTACAGAATTGATACTCCGCACGAAATTGCAGATATATTAATGAAAAAATGGGATTTCGGACTTGATGGCGGAATGTTAATTGCAAATCCTATTCCTGAAGAATATTCGATGGATAAAACTTATATTGACAAAGCTATAGAAAAAGCTTTAATGGAAGCAGAAAATTTAGGAATAAAAGGAAAAGAAATCACCCCATTTTTATTAGACAAAATTAAAATTATAACGGAAGGCAAAAGTTTAATATCAAACATTGCTCTTATAAAAAATAATGCTTTACTCGCGTCTCAAATTGCTGTCGATTATTATGAGAATTTGCATTTATGATAAAAAACTCACTTTGTCGGAAAACAATAGTTTTCCGACAAAAGAAAAAAGGGCTTTTGGCTATATAACCTTTATAAATAAAGATTTTTAGAAACAGAAGCGTTTAAACGCCCAAATTTGCATTTTTTTATTGCGGGTAAGGTTTTAATACTATAGAAAATATAGTTATAATATATTTTTTTTATTAAGGAAAAATTAATTCTAAAAATTTTCAATATAAATTTATTTTTAAAATGAATGTTTTTTTATATCGAAAAAAAATACGCATTAAAAATATTTTATTTTTATTCAATGTATAAGGTGATATTCAATGTATAAAAAGAGTATGAAAAAAAATACCCGAAAAAAAATAAATGTTTTGTTTTCGTTTTCGAAATCAGAAATGTTAAAAAATGGAGTTTCAAAATATAATCTTGAAAAAGTTATTGCTAACAGTAAGATAAGCAAATCTACATTTTATAAATATTTTTCTAATAAAAAAAATTTTCTGGTGTTAACCGTAGATTGGATTTTAGAAGATTTAATCGACCCTTTTAAAGAGTACTTAAAAAATTTTAAAACACTTGAAGATCTGCTTAATCTTCTTTCTAATTTAAATTTTGATCTTAAATCTATACTCAATGCGTTTCCTTTAGAAGATATTTTTTCTGATACCGAAATTAGAAAACATCTTAATCAATATTATTATAAAACTTTTGGAAAAATGATTATAGAAAAAATTAAAGAATTGCAAGAAAAAGATGAAATAAGAAATGATATTCCTGCTGAATTTGTTTTTGAGTTTATTACCTCATTAACTAAAGGTATGGGAAAATTACTAATCGAGTATGATTATAATGAAGTTGTTAGAAACTATTATAAATTGATTCATTCAGCGATTCGCAAAAAAGACAAATAAAAGGAGAGTTTTAAACGTGTTTGATTTATTAATATTATGTTCTGTTGGTCTCGAAAAAGTTACTATTAAAGAGTTAAAAAAACTTGATATCAAATCTTCTAAAATTAAAGGCGGAATGATAAAAGCCAGGTGTCCTATTGATAAATTGTATAAAATAAATCTTTCTGTAAGAACGGCAGAAAGAGTCTTAATAATTATTGGCGAATTTATTGCAGAAAATTTTGATGATTTATATGAAAAAACGTATAGACTAAATTGGGAAGATTATATATACGATAATTCAAAAGTCGTAATAGATAAATTGAGAAGTAGTAACTCAAAGCTTTTTGCATTAACTTCAATTCAGTCCGTTATTCAAAAAGCTATTTATGAAAAACTTACAAGTTATTATAAAAAATCTTCTATGGAAGAATCTGGATCTATTCAAAAAGTACGAGTATATATTTTTAAAGACAAGGTTACTGTTGGATTAGATATTTCAGGAGAACCTTTGCACAAACGAGGTTATAGAAAACTTATTGGAAAAGCTCCTATGAAAGAAACTATAGCAGCTGGACTTATCTTATTATCTGATTGGAATGATTTTTCAATTCCTTTGTTCGATCCGTTTTGTGGTTCCGGAACGATTCCTATAGAAGCTATGATGTATGCGATGAATTATCCAGTCAATATCAATAGAAGTTTTTCGTTAGAAAATTTGAAGATTCACGAAGCTGATAAATTTAATAGAATAAAAAAAGATCTCTTAGAAAAGGTTGATTATAACATAAGACCTTATATTTTTGGTTCTGATATTGAAAAATCTAATATAGAAATTTCTGAAAAAAATTATGAGTCTTTAAAAATAGATAAAAAAATAATTTTTAAAACATTTGATTTTAAAGATCTTTATCCATCAACTAATAAAGTAGGTATTTTTGTTACTAACGCACCTTTCGGAGAAAGAATTGGAGACAAAAAAGCCGCTATTGAAATATATAAAGAAATTTCAAAGTTTTTAGTAAAATTCAAAGGTTGGGAATTTTGTATATTTTCTTCAGAAAAAGATACTAGTAAATATTTAAATAAAAAATACAAAACAATGAACGAAATTCAAAATGGCATAATTAAATCTTATTTCTTTAGGTTTTAATGGAGGTTTTTATGAAAAAACGATTTTTTTCTTTTAATATACTTTTTATGATATTTTTGTTATCTAGCACTTTATTTTTTTCAAATAATTCGTATATAGATGTTTTCAGAAGATATCATCAACCGGTAGTGGTAAACTCAGAACCTTCAGTTCAAATTATTAGAGAACCTATAAATTATGAAAAAGTTAATTCAGAATTATATCAAAAGTTTGAAATATTTGACGGGTTTGTTGGTTTTGAAATGCGAGAGTTAGAATCAAATAAAACTGTATCTCAATTTAATTCCGAAAAATATTTTATTCCTGCTTCTTTGACTAAACTCATAACTGCATATGCTGTTCTTGAAACTTTTAATCAATATGATAGAATAAAAACTTCTATTTATAATGATTCTCCAATTCAAAATTTTTATACTGGAAATTTGTATATTAAAGGTTATGGAAATCCAGTGATGACAATAGAAGATTATAAAAAATTTTTACTTGAAGGATTAAAAGAAAAAAATATATCAAGAATTTATGGGAACATATATTTAGATTTTTCGTTTTTTGAAGATGAAAATTTTGGAATAGGTTGGATGTGGGATGACCCTCAACCTCAAATATCTGCAATCACCATATGGCAAAATAATCATGATATATTTAGATATAAAACGCAAAATGAAATAAAAGATTATATAGCTTTTCTGACAGCTTCTTATTTAAAAGAATTTGATATTCAGTTGTATGGTAGAATATTATTTTCAGAAACTCCTTCTAATCTTAATACTTTGCATTCGCATAATTCAATGACAATAGAAGATATAATAAAAGTAATGCTGAAAAAAAGCGATAATCAAATTTCTGAACATATGTTCAGATTAGTTTCTTCTAAAGATTTTGAAAAAGCAAACTCAGAAAACTCTATTAAAAAAATAGAAAGTTTGATAAACGATACATTGTTTATATCAAATAATGAATACATATTAAAAGATGGCACAGGTCTTTCGATGTATAATATGTTTAAACCAAGTTTTTTTAATGACCTTCATAGAAAAATGTATTCTTATTATTCTAATAATTATTTTGATTATCTCGCAAATCCTTATGAAGAAAGCACAGTAAAAAATAGATTTGATTATGATTTATGGGTAAAAACAGGAACTTTAGTTTCACAATCATCTATTTCTGGAATAATGAAAACTAAAAAAGGTAATTATTATATTATCACATTAATTGAAAATAACTATATTTTAAGAAATTCTGGAGTAAAAATTTTTGAAAACGAAATAATTAATTTTATTTATGAAAATTATTAATTTTTATTTTTGAGGTGAGGTAAATGACTTTGTTTATGTATTTTATTATATATTCTTTCTTGGGATGGTGCACAGAAGTAATTTTTTACGTGTTTAAAACAAAATCTTTCGTTAATAGAGGGTTTTTAAATGGCCCATTTATACCTATATACGGTTTTAGTATGATTGCAATTCATAGAATTTTATTTTCTTTATTTGATTCATTTTCACCACTTAATTTTAAAATAATTATAATGGTTTTTTTCGTATTCGTTTTTATTTCAACTTTGTTTGAGTTAATTGGTGGTTCTTTGCTATATTATTTTTTTGAAACGAGATGGTGGGATTATTCGAAAAACAAATTAAATTTTAAAGGTTTTATATGTTTAGAACTTTCGCTCATTTGGGGACTTATGGGAACGATATTTTTTTTTATAGTTCATATTAATTTTACAATACCTCTTGTATCAAAAATTCCAAATAATTTATTAGATTATATAGTTTATTCAATTATAATTTATTTAATTATAGATTTAATTTTTACTGTAAAATCACTTATTAATTTTAAATCTTTAATAAAAGAATTAAAAAGTAACACTCAATTATTTAATAAAAATTTTATTAAAACTAGAAATAAATTACCTCAATCAATAATTTTACAGGTAAATAATTTTAAAAATTCTGTTTCAAAAAATGATCAAATGTTTTATGTAAAAGAACAAATCGATCAATTAAAATTAAAAATAGAAAATATGAAAGATAAAATATCGTTAATAGAATTTGATAAACTAAGAAAAATTTCTCAAAAAATCACTGAAACACGTTTATATAAAGCATTTCCAAAAATGAGAATTCCTTTTATTAATAAGAATAATTTAAGTGATAACGATGAATGAAAATTTTGAACTTTACTGTGAAATTGCAAAAGAAATTATATTTCATTCAAAATTTGAAAGCCAAAAGAATTATTTTCATCATAAAACAAGTTTGTATGAACATGCAATTTCCGTTTCTTATTATTCTTTTTTAATCGCTAAAAAGTTAAAGTTTGATGTTAGAAGTGTAGTAAGAGGAGCACTCTTACATGATTTTTTCTTGTATGATTGGCGTAAAGAAGGGAGACGAATTAGGAAAAAGCTTTTTAAAAAACATGGTTTTACTCATGCTAAAACCGCTTATCAAAATGCTATTGAGTATTTTGAATTAAATGAAAAAGAAAAAGATATAATATTAAAACATATGTTCCCATTAAATATTAAACCTCCAATTTATAAAGAAAGTTGGTTAGTAAATTTAGTCGATAATTTTGTAACTTTTAAAGAGTATTTTAAGGCAAAAAAGAATTTTCGGCTTTTTAGATATATAGAAAATAAAAAAATAAATTTTCATCAATAAAAATGCTGCCTTTTAGGCAGCATTTAATTATTTAAGAAGTTTTCAAAATTTGAAAGAAATAACTCTTGATTCCCTAAAACTAATTGACCATGAACATATCCTTTAAAAACTTTCAATTTACAATTTTTTCCATATTTCATAATTAGATTTGTGGATTTTTTTACTAAAAAAGCTTCTTTAGAACCATACCAATAAAATATTTCTGTATTGGATTTTTTGATTTCTTCAGATAAATTATATAAGCAAGATGAATAATTTGCATTTTTACAAGTTATATCAGACATTTGTAAACTTACATTATACATATCTTCAGCAGCTTCTTTTGAATAAATTTTTTCTATATTTTTAAATAATTTTTTGTTTCCATTTCGAGCATCTTTATTCATTTTTAATCTTTGTTTTATAGCGATATTTACAATAAATTTTTTGAAAGGGAAAAGAGGTGCACCATCAATAACAGCTTTTTTAATTTTCAATTTATTTTTTAATAGAATATCTACTGCAATAGTCCCACCTAAAGAAGCTCCACAAATACTGTAAATTTCGCCAGAACATTCTTTTTTAACATAGTCGATAATATTATCTGCACATTTTTCAACTGAAATAAAATTTGATTTTATTTTTTCATCATGACCATCTAAAATCGGTAAAATAATATGATAGTTCACTTCAAGTTTTTTTACATAAAAATTCCACATTTTCCATGAAGCGTTATACCCATGAATTAATAATAATTTTTTATTCTGTTTATTTCCAAATTCTAAAAAACGCATAATTTTCACCTCGTTAAATTTTTTTATCTTTCTCATTATTCAATTATAGTTAATTGACCACAAAAGTAAAGATGCTTTACTCATTTAAAATTAAAAATTCTAATTTAATTACTTTTTATTCTATAAAAAACCTTTTTATCAGAAGTTTTATAATGAAATATTATATTTATGATATAATGAAATAATTTAAAAAATTTTATATTAAAACTATCAAGGGAGTTGAATTTATGATTTATGAGTTAAATAAAGAGGAGTATAAAAAAATTATTCCTTTATTAAGTAATAACGGTTATTCAAATGTTGTAATTAAATCAATAATTGATGGAAATACAAGGGGAAAAATTTTTGTTGACAACATTGAAAATCCAAAAACAGCTTTAGTTTGGGCTATTTATTGTATGTATTACTTTTTAGGAGATGGAAACAATTCCGAGTTTTTTTCAAAATTTCATGAATTTATTAAAAATGAATTATATCCTATGAATAAAGAATTAGGTTGCGATACTTTTATTGCAACAATAATAGAAGATCAAAATTTTGAAAAAAATTTAGATTTTCTTTTAAAAGATAAAAATCATGAAAAAGGGTATACTCAAACATTTAAATTTGATATTGACATTTTTTTGAAAAAAAATTCTGAAAACTTTTCATCGGATTCAAACTATATAATTAAGAAAATAGATTTTACTCAAAAAAATAATGTAGATCAATCAGAGCTAGTTGAAAATATTTTAGAATTTTGGCCTACTACAGATTCTTTTTCAAATATAGGAAGTGGATTTTATTTAGAACATGATAATAAAATAGTAAGCAGTTGTTTTTCATGTGGAGTAAGTAAAAATTTAAGCGAAATAGTTATTAATACTTATGAAGAAAGTTATAGAAAAAAAGGATTTGGTGAAATAGTTGCAATGGCTTTTATAAATGAATGTATCGAAAAAAATATGATACCTTCATGGGAAACAGATGAATCAAATATACCTTCAATAAGACTTGCTGAGAAAGTTGGGTTTAAAAAAGATAGAAAATTACTCTGTTATGAATTTTTATTTGATGCTATTTAATAAAAGAAAAACCTTCGTTAAGAAGGTTTTTGCTTTTTTGTGAATATTAATATTTGAATTCTGTTCTTAAAATTATTTCGTCTTGTAGATCTTTATTTAAATTGTTAAAATAATCCGAATAACCAGCAACTCTGACAATTAAATTTCTATAATCATCAGGGTTTTCTTGTGCATTTAATAAAGTTTCTCTATTAATAACATTAAACTGAATATGATGCCCACCTAATTCAAAATATGATCTTATAAGATGAAGAAGTTTTTCTAACCCTTCATTAGTTGCTAAAACTTGTGGAGTAAATTTTTGATTTAATAAAGTCCCACCAGTTTTTTCATGAGGCATTTTTGAAGCAGATTTTATAACTCCAGTAGGACCATTTTTATCTGCTCCTTTAGAAGGAGAAATGCCTTCAGAAAGCGGAAGAAATGCTTTTCTTCCATCAGGAGTAGCTTTTATTACAGAACCAAAATAAACATGACAAGTTGTAGGTAACATGTTTATTCTATAATGACCACCTTTTATATTAGGAATATCAGTTACTATCTCATAAAAAGCTTCAAATATTTCTTTCATTATGTTATCCGCAAAATCTTCGTCATTTCCGTATTTTGGAGTTTTATTTTTTAATATATTATAAATGTATATTTCATTCTCAAAGTTATTTCTCATCGCTTCAAGTAATTCATTAAAATTAAATCTTTTTTTCTCATAAATATTATATTTAATACTTGATAAAGAGTCAGTAATTGTACCTATTCCAACACCTTGAATATAATTAATATTATATCTCGCACCACCATTATTATAGTCTTTTCCATTTTTTATACAGTCATCAATTATAACAGACAAAAAAGGAACCGGCATATATAAAGCATATAATTTTTCAATAATTTGATTACCTTTTATTTTGATATCAATAAAATATTTCAATTGTTTCTTGTATGCTTCAAATAATTCCTCATAATTTGAAAAAGAACATTCTAACTGAAGACCTAAAATCTCACCTGTTACCGGATCAATACCATTATTTAAAGTGATTTCAAGAACCTTTGTAAGATTAAAGTATCCCGTTAAAATATACGCTTCTTTTCCAAAAGCACCTGTTTCAACACACCCTGAAATCCCACCACATCTTGCATCTAAAATATTTTTTCCAGCATTAATCATTTCTTTTATAACTATATCAGTGTTGAAAATTGAAGGCTGCCCCCAACCTTTTCTAACTATTTTTAAAGCTTCTGTTAAAAAATCATTTGGAGTTTCTTTGCTTATTTGAACATTGGAGCTTGGTTGCAAAAGTCTCATTTCATCTATAACTTCGAGAAGAAGAAATGAAACTTCATTGACTCCATTTAATCCGTTTTTATCTAAACCACCAATATTAATATTTGAAAAGTCAGTATATGTTGCACTCTCTTTCAATGTAATACCAACTTTAGGAGGTGCGGGTTGGTTGTTAAATTTTATCCAAAAACACCGTAACAATTCTTTGGCTTTTTCTTTAGAAAGAATTCCTCTTCTTAGATCTTTAAAATAAAATGGATATAAATGCTGATCAAGTCGACCAGGGCAAAACGAATCCCAATTATTCATTTCTGTAATAACTCCTATATGAATAAACCAATACATTTGAAGAGCTTCATGAAATGTTTCAGGAGCATTTTCGGGAACCCTCAAGCATATTTTACTTATATCAATTAATTCTTGTCTTCTCGTTTCATCGAGCTCTTTTTCTGAAAGATCTAAACAGTATTTAGAATACCTTTTAGCAAAATTTATGATAGCCTCACATGTAATTATCATGGCTAAAAGTTCTTCTTTTTTTTCATAAGCTTCTTTATCATTAATAAAATCTAAATTATCTATATTTTTTTTAATTTCTTCAATAAAAGTTTTAAATCCCTTTTTATAAATTTTATCATCAGCAACTGTATGCCCTGGTCCTCTCTGTTCCATGAATTCAGTAAATATACCAGCTTCATAACATTGTTTCCATTTTTCATCCATATTTTCAAATATTTTATGACGAATAGATTTTTTTTCCCAATAAGGTATTATAGATTCTTCTTGAATTTTTCGAATTTCATCAGAAACTTTAAAAGATATTTTTTCTCTATTATGCATAATCTCAAAATCTTTAAGAGTGTGACAACATAACTCAGGATAAGTTGGAGTATAAGCCGGTTTTTCTCCTCTTTCTCCAATAATCAATTCACCATCATTAATACACAATTCTTTTTTTTCTAATATATTTTTAAAAACTAAAGCCCTTAAAACAGGTGTTGAAACTTCACCTAAATATTTTTTATAAACTTCTGTTTCAATTAAAGCTCTTTCAATAGATATTCTTGGAACAGCGTTTAAAGATTGTTCACGAAGTTTCTTAATCCTTTCATTCATTTAATCACCTCTTTATAAAAAGCTTTAATTTATTATTATCAAAAATATTTTGTATATTTTCAATTATATCATTATTTAATTTATTTTTATAATCTAAATTATAAGCTTTATTAAGCAAATCGTATTTATAAACGCCATATTCATGATAAGGAAGCAAATAAGCTTCTGTTAATTTAAATGATTTCATCATATCTACAATACTTAAAATATTTTTTTCATCATCATTTATTCCTTTAATTAATGGAATTCTAATTTTTATATCCGAATGAATTTTACTTAATTCCATTAAATTTTTAATTATCAATTTGTTTGAAACACCAGTATATTTTTTATGAATAAAATCATCCATTGATTTTATGTCATATAAAAATATATCTGTATATTCAGAAACGCTTAAAATTTTTTCAGTTTCTACATACCCTGAAGTATCAATACAACAGTTAACATTTTTTTCGTTTAATTTCATAAGACTATCAATCAAAAAACTGTATTGAGATAAAGGTTCTCCACCTGAAAACGTAACACCGCCATTAGAATTTTTAAAAAATATTTCATCTTTTAATATTTCGTTTAAAAGATTATCTGAAGAAATATAAAATCCTGAGATTTGTCTGCATTCAGGGGGACAATAATCTATACATTTGCCACAAAAATTGCAACTTAAATTGAAAAATATATTTTCTTTAATATTAATTCCAGAACAAACCTTTTCACAATTTCCACATAAAATACATTTATTTTTATCGAAAAACCATTCCTTATTAAAATTTTGACTTTCTGGATTATGACACCATAAACATTTAAGAGGACAACCTTTAAAAAAAACAGTCGTTCTAATTCCTGGACCATCATCAATACAATATTTTTGAATTTTAAAAATAAGACCTTCCATAACTCACACCCTTAAAATTATTAATTTATAATTCGATTATACTATAAGGTTATATATAAATTCTAGTCAGTTGATCAGTTGGTAAGGAAAAAAATGTTTAATTGGTTAAATGGAAAAGCGTTTAAATAGTGAAAAGTGAAAAGTGGCACAATTTTTTTTATTATAATGTTTTGACGGTAAATATGGATGAAATAAAGTAGCGAGCAA
>CAYZNB010000076.1:0-13967 GCA_964478535.1 uncultured Thermotogaceae bacterium | reverse complement strand
AGCACTGTTAATAACCTTTTTAATTTTCGGCTTTTTCTTAAGTTGATGCCATTACTAACTAACTGACACACAAAAAACTATATAGAATTGAAAAATATTTAAAAAGTGGAAAAAATAGATTAAGTTTAACAATAAAATTTATCAGGTGAAAAATATGAATAATATTCCTTTATATGAAAAATTAAGACCAAAAAAAATCTCTAAAATAATTGGAAATGAACATTTGAAAAAAATTATAAAAAAATGGATTGAAAATAAATCTATTAAATCTTTTGTAATTCACGGTAAACCGGGCTCTGGCAAATCTACTTTTGTAAGAGCAATAATTAATGAAATCAAAAATGAATACAACACATTTTCAATATCAGGCGCAATGGAAGGTTCTAAAACTTTAAAAAATATAATAACCCAAGAAAAAAACTTGTTTACAAAACAAAAATTACTTTTTGTAGATGAAATACACAGATTGAATAAAGCCGAACAAGACACTTTATTATTGGCGATTGAAACAGGTGAAATAATATTGATAGGAGCAACTACAGAAAACCCTGCAATAACTTTAAATCCAGCACTTCTTTCAAGATTATTAATATTTAAAATTAACGATTTAAAAGAAGAAGATTATGCTATACTATTTGAGAATATATCTTCTTATTATAATAAAGATTCAATATTTGAGGAAGACGTGATAAAAACACTTATTAATTATTCAAACGGAGATTTAAGAAGGATAATAAATTTAGTAGAAGCAGTATTAGAATCTGGGGAAACTTCTATTAATAATGAAGTTATAAGCAAATTTATTGATAGAAGAATATCTTTTGATAAAATTAATGATAAATATAACTACATTTCGGCTTTTATAAAAAGTGTTAGAGGAAGCGATCCTGATGCAGCGCTATTATATTTAGCTTACATGCTGGAAAATGGGGAAGATCCAATGTATATAGCAAGAAGAATAGTGATACTTGCGGGAGAAGACATAGGGCTTGCCGATCCAAATGCTTTAAATTTAGCAGTTTCGGCTATGATCGCAACAGAAAAAATAGGATATCCTGAATGTGTAATACCATTAGCCCAAGTTACAGTATATTTAAGTTCAACCTTAAAATCAAATAGTTCATATTCAGCATATTTTAAGGCAAAAGAATTTATTGAAAATAACAATTTTGAAATTCAAAAAAAGATAGTAAATCCTTTGAATAAAACGATGGAAAAACAAGGTTATGGAAAAAACTATAAATATGCACATGATTATGGCGGATTTGTAAAAGATAATTATATGCCTGATGGGCTTGAATCTTTGCAATTCTTTTTTCCAAAAGAAAAGGGAATTGAAAAAAAATTAAAAGAAATATTAAAAATATTGTGGGGAGAATCAAAAAGATATGACTAAATATCAGTCATATCTTTATTTTTTTCTTTTAAAATTGAAAAACCCATTTCAGAGTCTACTTCTATAAAAATAATTTTCCTTGCAAACTCAATTTCAAGAACATCACCAATTTTAACCTCATATGAAGGTTTTAACAATCTGTTGTTTTTAGAAATTTTATTACCTTCACATAAATCATGTGCTACAACTCTTCTTTTAATTAAACCAGATTTTTTAAGAAATTTGTCTAATCTCATGGTTGACCTCCAATAAATGCAAAAATTTAAAAGTTGACTTTTTTTAAAATTGTGGTATATTAGTAACTATGTAATGTGATTAAAGTATAATATTTTGATATGATTAAAGTCATCTACAAAGATTCAAAAATAAATACTTTTAATAAGATTATATCATAAATTTTTTTTTAAAATAGATTAACAAAGTTAAAAAATTGTTCGTTTTTAATTATATTTATAATATAGTAATTTTTTTTGATTATTTCTTTGTTTTTCTAAAAAAAACTAATTATTTATTTTATTTAACACTTGACATTTAAGTTTAATATTATATATAATAGTAAAGAGATCAATTTAATACATTGGGGTGAGAATATTGGCCGATCCAGTATTGGACGTAAGAAATCTGAAAACGTACTTTGACATTGCAGAAGGAACCGTTAAGGCTGTTAACGGTATTAGTTTTAAGCTTCATATTAATGAGGCATTAGGTGTAGTTGGAGAAACAGGTTCAGGGAAATCTGTTACAATGAAATCTCTCATGGGCATGATAAGAAAACCTGGATATGTTGATAAGTCAAGTCAAATACTTTTTAAAACTGACGAATTCAGCAAAGATGGTGCTAAAGAATATGTAGATCTTGCAAAATTGAGTGACAAAGCGTTTACAAGAATCAGAGGTAAACATGTAGGAATGGTTTTTCAAGATCCAATGTCATCATTAAATCCTATGTATACAGTAGCGGATCAAATGATAGAAACTATTGTGTACCATCAGGAAGTATCGCCTCAAGAAGCAAAAGAAAGAGCAATAGCGCTTCTTGATAAAGTAGGTCTGCCAAACGCGAAACAGAGAATTGACGATTATCCATTTCAATTTTCAGGAGGTCAACGTCAAAGAATAGTAATAGCTATTGGATTATCATGTAATCCAGAAGTTTTGATTGCTGACGAACCTACAACAGCACTTGATGTTACAATTCAAGCTCAAATACTTGAATTGATGAAAGACTTGCAAAATGATTTTGATACAGGAATGATTTATATAACTCATGATTTATCTGTTGTTGCAGAAATTGCAGATAAAGTTATGGTTATGTACGGTGGAAATCAAATGGAAATGGCAAATGTTTATAGTATTTTTGAAAGTCCAAGACATCCTTATACACACGCATTGTTATCGTGTATACCGAGACATGATATGAGAAAAGATGAATTATCAGCAATTAAAGGACAACCACCAATAATGTTGAATCCTCCACCATTATGTCCGTTCCTTCCAAGATGTCCAAGAGCTACCGAAAAATGTAAAAAACAGTGGCCGGAGCTGGAAGAAGTTTCGGAAAATCATTTTTTAAGATGTTTTAATCCACACACTAACAAAACGGTAGTGAACGGTTCAAACGTATCAAAACAGGAGGGGGATAAATAATGTTATTGAAAATAAGAAATCTTAAAAAATATTTCCCTGTTAAACAAGGATTTATAATTGAAAAAACTGTAGCACATTTAAAAGCAGTAGATGGAGTAAGTTTTGAATTTAAAAGAGGAGAAACTTACGGATTAGTTGGAGAATCAGGGTGTGGAAAAACAACAATTGGTAAAACGGTGTTGAGATTAAATGACCCTACAGCAGGAAGTATATATCTTGATGATCAGGAAACCGCGCATTACTTTATGTCTTCAAGAGAAGCAAAACATTTTTTAAGATCTGAGTATATAGAAAGAGCAGAAGAATTGTTAAAAAAACATAAAACAAAACAGGCAGTTCTTGATACTCTTGATTCTGTTGAAATACCATATTTTAAAATGTATTTTGATAAAGGCGAACAATCATTTTTTGAACATATGATGAAAGACATGAAAGAAAAAAGAAAACATTTTAGGAAAAATGTTCAAATAGTGTTTCAAGATCCAACATCTTCTTTAAATCCAAGAATGACCGTAGGACAAGCTTTAATGGAACCGTTATTATTTCATAAAATAGTTAATACTAAAGCAGAAGCTGCAAAAAAAGTAAAAGATTTACTAGAAGAAGTAGGATTAAAAGCTTATCATAGTGACAGATATCCTCATCAGTTTTCCGGTGGACAAAGGCAAAGAGTCGCTATTGCAAGAGCAATTATTTTAAAACCAAGTCTTATAATACTTGATGAACCTACATCAGCTTTAGACGTTTCAGTACAAGCACAGATAATAAAATTATTAAAAGATTTACAAAAAGAATTAAATGCAGGATATTTGTTTATTTCACATGATCTTGGAGTTGTTAGATTCATTTCAAATTATGTTGGAATAATGTATTTAGGTAGAATGGTAGAATTTGGAACAGGAGATCATGTTTTTGATACTCCATCACATCCGTACGCACAAGCTTTATTGAACGCAGCACCGATACCTGATCCAAAGCAGAGAAGAGATAGAAAACAATTTTTAATTAAAGGGGCAGTTCCAAGTCCTATAAACAGACCAAATGGTTGTTTCTTTAACCCAAGATGTAAATTTGCTATGGATGAATGTAAAAAGAAATTTCCAGAATATTATACAGTTGAACCAAGACATTATGCGGCATGTTTTCTTCACAAAGATAAAACAGTTATGAAAGATGATATACCAGCATTATAGTAATTTTAGTTTCTATATTTTAACCATATCTCAAAAGGGGAGGGTATTTGAATGAGAAAATTTTTAGTGTTTTTATTGGTTATGTTAACAGCAGTTTCATTAGTAGCACAAACTGAATACTATGTACAAGATGTAAGCGGTGGAACAAAAGGTGGAACATTATTCTTACAGACAACATCAGGTCCAAGAACTTATAACTATGCTTGGTCACAAGAATCATCGACATCAGATATTACAGCATTTTTTATGGAATCACTTATGCAGACTACAAACAGAGGACAATGGGCTGATATAGGTCTAGCAAAAGAATATTGGTTTGAAGAAAATGAAATGGGTGGAACATCTTACTATTTCAGATTAAGAGAAGGAGTAAAATGGTCTGATGGAACTCCATTTACTGTTGAAGACGTTATGTTCTCATGGGAAAACATTTGGAGTATTGCAGAAATGACAGCTAACGGTAATGACGGATACAAAACAACAAACGGAAATTTACCTACAGCAAGACTCGTAGATTCAAACACAATAGCTTTTGATTATCCAGAAGTTTTCAGAAACGGTTTTAACTATATTGGTGGAGCAATGCAGATTTATCCAAAACACGTTTTCCAAGACAGAGTAAAAGATGCAGATGGAAATCCAGATCCTGAAAAATTCGCTCAAACATGGACACTTGACCAAATTGATCAGATAGTTGCATTGGGTGCTTTCATACCAACTTCTTATCAAGAAGGTGTAAGAATCGTATTAGAAAGAAATCCTAATTTCTGGCATGTAGATAAAGATGGAGTACAATTACCATATCTTGATAGAGTAGAATATGCAATAATACCTGATTTAAATACTGGAAGATTAAGATTTGAAGCAGGACAAGCAGATTTAATAGCCCCAACACCAGAAAACTTCCCTTCTTTAAGAGCACAAGCAGATGAAAAAGGTTGGGATACAATTATCGGTGGACCAGTTAACTCATCACAATTTATTGCATTCAATTTTAATGCAGCAGATCCTGTAAAAAGACAATGGTTCAGAGATGTTAACTTCAGAATGGCAGTTGCATATGCTTTTGATAGAGATTCAGTTATAGATAATATTTATCAAGGTCTTGGAGAAGCTATGTATGGACCAAGAAGCAGATCATCAGCTTATTACAATGCTGAAATTGAAAAAATAGGTATCAGATATTCATTAATTCAAGCAAGAAGAACTCTTCAAGCTGGTGGATACACATGGCAAGGTGGAAAATTACATGATTCTAACGGAAATAAAGTAACATTTACATTAATTACAAATGCTGGAAACAACGTAAGAGAAGAAATTGGTAACGTATTAGTTGATTCTTTAAACAGACTTGGTATGGAAGTTATTTTCAGACCAGTTCAATTTAACGCATTAGTTGCAGATCTTTACACAGACAAATGGGATTCATTAATACTTGGATTAACAGGTGGAGACGATCCTGGATTTGGTACAAACACATGGACACTTGATGGTGGACTTCATTTCTGGAACTGGTCACCTGAAAGATACGATTGGGTAGCAGAACAGAATGATTACTATGTATCAGATGCTGAAAGAAGAATTGACGAAATTTTAAGAGTTTCTCAATCAATAATTGATCCAGACGAACTTCAGAAATTATGGGATGAATGGCAAATGTTAATAGTTGAAAATCAAATCCTTATTCACACAGTTTCTCAGAATTATTTAATAGTTTATAACAACAAATTAAATTTTGCTAATCCAGCACCAAATCCATTAGCAGGAGTACTTTGGAGACCAGCTGGTATCTCTAAAGCACAGTAATAAAATAAAATTTTGTTTTAATCTTTAATAAAGGGCGGGAGAGTTAATCTCTCGCCTATTATTAAGTTTACATAACACACATTTTTAGGGAGGTATCCGAAATTGTTAAAGTACATCATTAGAAGATTGATTCTTTCGATTCCGGTATTGATTGGAGTATCAATCGTAGCTTTTACAGTTATTTCTTTAGCTCCAGGAGACTTTTTGGATTCACAGCGACTTAGTCCGAGTATTTCTACAGAAAGATTAGAATTACTTGAACAGCAGTATGGTTTGGATAAAGATCCTTTCACACAATATTTTTTATGGTTTGGAAATGTTTTGAGAGGAGAATGGGGATATTCTTTTGAATACAGAAGACCTGTTTGGGATATTCTGTTAGGAAGAATGGAAGCCACACTTATGCTAAGTATAGCAACTTTCATTTTTACTTGGGGGATAGGTATCCCGCTAGGTATTTACAGTGCGCTTAATCAATATAAAGTATCGGATCAAGCATTATCCGTGTTTGGTTTTATAGGTATATCGATACCAAACTTTTTCTTTGCACTGTTATTTTTATTTTTTGCAGCAAAAACGGGACTTTTTCCAATAGGAGGATTTGTTTCTAACACTCATTCAGATATGAGCTGGTTTGGGCAAATTGGAGATTATTTTTATCATCTTATAGGGCCAGTTTTAACTTTAGGATTATCAGGACTTGCAGGTACTATGAGAATTATGAGAGGACAGCTTCTTGATGAATTGACAAAAGATTATGTCGAATTTGCAAGAGCTAAAGGTATGCCGAGAAAAGTTGTAATTTATAAACATTCTTTGAGAAATGCAATAAACCCAATAGTTACTTCCCTCGGTTTTAGTATTTCAGGGTTACTTGGTGGAGCCGTATTAACAGAAAACGTATTCGGATATCCTGGTATGGGGTCGTTAATAATTAATGCATTACAGCAACAGGATATTTTTGTTGTTATGGCAAACCTTATGATGAGTGCTTTGATGTTGATTGTAGGTAATTTGATAGCTGATATATTACTTGCAGCAGTTGATCCAAGAGTAAGATTAAGACTTAGCTGATGGAGGGATTTTGAATGTCTAAAGAAAAAAGAAAATTAAATAATACAAATAACTCAAAAAATGATCAAGTAGAAACAGATGAAGATGTATTTGAAAATCAGTTTTTATCTACACCTCAGCTTGTTTGGCGATCATTGAAAAGACACAAACTTGGAATTACTGCAATGGTAATATTACTTCTGCTCTATTTTTTTGCTATATTTGCAGATTTTTTTTCACCTATGCAACCGCTTCAACAACATTTAAATTACAGATTCAAAGGGCCTGATAAAATTTATACTAAAGATATTGTTACTGGTGAAAGAGTTGGAATGCACGTATATCTTTCAGAAAGAGTTAGAGATCCTATAACATTTCAGTCAACATTTCAAAATGGTACCCATTTTGAAACTTTAAAAGTTTTTGATTCAGTAAAGGGTATGGAATTTTCTGCATCACTTGGAGAATATAATGAATATCTTCAAGGAGATGTTAACAGATTTGCTTACAATATTCAGGAAAGAGTTGTTGCTTTTACTAAAGACGGAAGAGAAATCGAATTGACTAATTCAATAAGAGCTAATAGACCTTTAATTTTATTAGACTATTTCAATGATGAATATTTGAATGGAAAAGCAGAAAAATCTTCTGATGGTTTGTTTACAACGGAATTTTCTAAATTTTTATCAGGTGAAGAAATATCTATTAATGAAGATAGAAGACCAATGGCTTTTAGAGATTATTTATCTATTCACAGCTCAAAACTTCAAGGAGCAGAACTTGAAAAAGTTGTAACTTACAGAAAATTAGATTCTATAATGATTACAGCAGTTGATCCTTCTTTAGAACCTGATGAAGTTGAAATTAGAAGTGCGCATTATCAGACTTTAAATTCTGAAATTTTGGAAATGATGAAAAGTGATGGTTTAAGCGTGGAAGAAGCGTTTGAGTTTTTAGGTTGGTTTTATTCAACAGAAGATTTAAAAGGTTTTGTACTTACAACTCCTCAAAATATTAATGGATTCACTTTTAATAATTATAACTTAAAATTCTTTGTTAAATCATGGGAGTATAAGTTACTTGGTTTTATTCCCTCATCAATACACTTTTTCGGAACAGAAAAATCTTTGATTTCAGATTATGCCAATTACGATACAAAAGAAGGATATATCACTATTTGGGGAACAGATATGTATGGACGGGATTTGTTCGGAAGAATTCTTATGGGTTCAAGAGTATCTCTCTCTATAGGGCTTATAGGGATAATGATTACTTTTACAATAGGTTTGTTACTTGGAGGAACAGCGGGATATTTTGGTGGCTGGATAGATGAAATATTAATGAGAATGACTGAGATTCTTATGTCTATTCCAAGTTTTTATTTATTAGTATCACTTGCAGCAGTTTTGCCAAGGCAATTAGACCCTTCTATAAGGTATATACTTATAATTGTTATACTTTCTTTCATTTCATGGCCTGGAATGACAAGGGTTATAAGAGGTATGACGTTAGGTATAAAAAGAACAGAATTTATAGAAGCGGCTGTAGCTTTAGGGTATCCTCCTAGAAGAATTATTGCAAAACATCTTTTGCCTAATACAGCAACTTATGTTATTGTTTCTGCAACATTGTCTATTCCTTCGTACATACTAGGGGAAGCAGGTTTAAGTTTCTTAGGTATAGGGATTACTGAGCCTTCTGCATCTTGGGGACTTATGTTAGCTCAAGCTCAGAGTATTGAAGCATTGACAAACTATCCATGGTTACTTTTACCGGGTTTATTCATTTTCTTAACAGTTCTTTCTTATAACTTATTTGGAGATGCTGTTAGAGATGCACTTGATCCAAGAGGTTTAGGTCATTAATAAATAAAATATTAATAAATAAAAAAACGGTATGTTTTAAACATACCGTTTTTTTTATGCGCCTTCTTTTAAGAATTTAAATTGAGAGATATATAACTTATAATAACTTCCCTTTTTATTCATTAATTCTTCATGAGATCCTATTTCAGTAATATTACTGTTATCAATGTAAAAAATCCTATCAACATCTCTAATTGTAGACAATCTGTGAGCAATTACAAAAGAGGTACGATTTTTTAACAATTCTCTTATACTTTTTTGAACTAATCTTTCAGTGTTAGTATCAATGTTTGAAGTTGCTTCATCTAATATCAAAATTCTTGGGTCAGCAAGTAAAGCTCTTGCGAGTGATAAAAGTTGTCGTTGTCCTACGGATAATCTTGAACCTCTTTCATTTACTTTTGTTTCATAACCCTGTTCTAATGACATAATAAAATCGTGTATTCCAACAGTTTTTGCTGCTTGAATTATCTCTTCATCAGAGGCATTTAATTTTCCGTATTTCATATTTTCTTTTATTGTGGTAGAAAATAAAAAAGTATCTTGTAACATAATGCCCATTTGAGATCTCATAGAGTCTAGGTTAACATCTTTAATATTTTTTCCATCAATATATACAGCACCTGAAGTTACATCATAAAATCTACTTAATAAATTTATGATTGTTGTTTTACCAGCTCCAGTAGGACCTACAAGTGCAATTGATTCTCCAGGAGTAACGTTAAAATTCACTCCTTTTAAAACTTCCGCTCCAGTATCGTATTCAAAGTGAACATCTCTAAATTCTACTTGTCCTAAAATTTTAGGCATATCATAAGCTTTATCTTTTTCAAGAATATTAGGAGAAATATCAAGAATTTCAAAAATTCTCTCCGAAGCCGCTAAACTAGTAATAAGGTTGTTATAAAAATTACTTAAGTTCATTATAGGTCTCCAAAACATAGAAATATACCATGTGAAAGCAAATAAAGTACCTATAGTTAAAGAGCCGTTTTGAATAAATCTAAAACCAAATAAATAGACTAAAACCATACCTAAACCGTAAGATATTTCTATCATGGGACCAAAAAAATCTTGAACTTTAACAGCTTTTGTAAAAGAATTTACTGTTTCACCAACATAATTTTCAAAATTATCATTTTGCTTTTTTTCGGCGGTAAAAGATTGAACTACCTTTATACCAGAGAAATCTTCATGTGTAAAAGCATTTAAATTTGATCTTTTGTTTCTATAAGTTTCCCATCTCTTTCTTGATTTTATTTCTATCATTGAAAGCCCAAAAAATAATAATGGCAAAACAGTAATGGAAACGAGTGCAAGTTGAAAATTCATGTAAAACATAATTCCTACTACAAAAATTATAGTTAATAATTCGGGAATAAAGTTTGTAACTGCACTTGAAAAAAATTGTTGCAATGAATTGACATCTCCCATAACTCTTGCTAAAACTTTTCCTACAGGTCTTTCATCAAAAAATGAAAAAGAAAGTTTTTGAAGATGAGAATATAAATCGTATCTTATATTTAAAGTTATTCTGTTTGTGAGGCTTCCCATTACATTTATTCTATATCTTGAAATAATCATACTAAATATATTTAAAAGAACCATTATTAAACCCATAAACATCAATCCGTGCAAATTAGAATCAGTTATATATTCATCAATAGCAATTTTCAAAATATAAGGGTTTAATAAATTTACTATCATGACTGATAACAATAAAATTGTAATAATCAAAACTTTTAATTTATAATCTTTCAAATAAGAAAAAAGTCTCGAGAGAATTTCAAATTTAGTACGTCTTTGCGTTTTTTCATCTTTATTCATTTCATTATAAGCCATTTACATCACCTCGGTTTCTGTTATGCCTTCAAAATCTTTAAATTGATCCATATAAATTTCATAATATTTTCCTTCATAAGAAATTAAGTCATTATGAGTACCTCTTTCGACTATTTTTCCTTTATCAAGAAAAATTATTTCATCAGCGTTTTTTACAGCGGAAATTCTGTGTGCAATAATAAATGTAGTAATTTTTTTTGAATTCATTGAAATATTTTTTAAAAGATTAAATTCAGTTTCCATATCAAGTGCAGAAGTTGCATCATCAAAGATTAATATCTTTGAATCTTTCATAAGAGATCTTGCAATTGTTAAACGTTGTTTTTGACCACCAGAAAGACCTATACCTCTTTCGCCTATAATTGTTGAATAACCTTTTTTTAATTTTTTTACAAACTCATGAGCACATGCTTTTTCAGATACATTAATTATTTCTTCAAGATCACCTTCAGGTTTTCCTAGTTTAATATTTTCTGTAACTGTTTCCGAAAAAAGAAAATTATCTTGAAAAACTACAGAAATATTTTTTCTTAAATCATCTAACTTCAAATCTTTGATATTTTTATTATCAATAATTATTTTTCCTTCTGATATGTCATAATATCTGGCAATAAGATTAACTAACGTACTTTTACCTGATCCGGTTTCTCCCATAATCGCTATAGTGCTTCCGGGTTTAACATTTAAGTTTATATCTTTCAAAACATATTCTTCGTCTTCTGAATATTTGAAAGAAACATTTTCAAAAATAATATGTCCATCAAAGTTTTCAGTTTTTTCATTTCCAGAATTTATTAAAGGGTTTTCGTCTCGGATTTTGTGGATTTTTTTTGCAGAAGCTTTACTTTCTGAAATAGCATTTGTAAGCCATCCCAACATACGCATTGGCCATATTAACATCCAAATATACTGAGAAAAAGCAACTAAAGTTCCTAGCGATAAAGAATCATTTATTACAAACATTCCTCCTAATACAACTACTAAGACGATAGAAATATTTCCAAAAAATTCTATTGAAGGAAAATACTTAGCCCAAATACGTGTTTTTTTCATGTTTAACTCATAATTTTTTTCATTCATTTCTAAAAATTTATTTATTTCATGTTTTTCTCTTGAGAAAGCTTTAACTAAACGAACACCAGAGATGTTTTCTTGAGCTGTAGTATTCATAACAGCAACTTGATCACTAATTTCTTCGAAAGCTTTTCCAATGTTCTTTTCAAGTTTAATAGCTAAATAAGCAATAAAAGGCATAGTAATTAAACTTATTAAAGCTAATTTCCAATGTAGAAAAAATAAGATAGTTGAAGCAACAACAAAATAAATTATATTTTCAACAAATAAAGCTAAACCAAAACCTAAAGTGAACCATATATTTTCTACATCTTCACCAATTCTCGCCATTAATTCTCCAGTATTTTTTTTATCAAAATAACCAAAATGCATTTTTTGAATATGTCCGAATAAATCTTTCTTTATATCTCCCATAATATTTACCCCAACCTTATCGAATAAAAATTCTTTAAGGTAAATAGATATAGTTCTAAAGATATATATTCCAAGCATTGAAAGAATTACTGGATATAAAAGTTCATGATTGTTAGAAGTAAAAACATCATCAATAAGGATGCGTGTCAACCGAGGTAGAAACATATCAGCAGTAATTCCTAAAATCATTGCAGAAATAGGTATCAAAAGAAATAATTTATATTTTGAAAGATTTTTTAATAATCTAATAATTTTAATCACCCCCACGGTGTAAATAAATTTATATTTTTCTTAAACTGTTTATTGAATTTTTTTCAGTATTTTCAATTATTTTAAAGTCACCAAAATTAATTTTTTTATTAATCGTATTCATTAATCTTCACCCCCTTGCAAATAAACTTACATTCTTCGCATAAAATCCAAATAAATGTTTTTAAAATTTTCATATTTTACGACTTTTCTCTTTTTATCTTTGCTCATAAAGAACCTCCTTTATATACATAAATATAATAACATAATATAAGTGACATAAAATGGCATTCTAAAATTACATCTTTTTAATAAATTCCATCCAAATATTTTCGTATGATTTAGAAAATCTATCAAATTTATTATTATAATTTTTTTTATTTTTCATGATTTCTCACCTCCCTGTAAATAAACTTACATTCTTCGCATAAAATCCAAATAAATGTTTTTAAAATTTTCATATTTTACGACTTTTCTCTTTTTATCTTTGCTCATAAAGAACCTCCTTTATATACATAAATATAATAACATAATATAAGTGACATAAAATGGCATTCTAAAATTACATCTTTTTAATAAATTCCATCCAAATATTTTCGTATGATTTAGAAAATCTATCAAATTTATTATTATAATTTTTTTTATTTTTCATGATTTCTCAACCTCCTTTGCAAATAAACTTACATTCTTCTCAAAATTTTCAGATAAACTTTTTTTAAATTGTCAGAATAAATAAATCTTTCTTTTTTTCTATTTAGCATGATTAAAACCTCCTTAAAAATTTAAAAATAAAAAATGGTCGTGGCATTTATACACCACGACCATTTTATATATATGTATATAAGAATAGCAAAACCGTACTATTCTTACCTTACATAAAAAACAAGGTCGTGGTTGGATAGCCACGACCTTGAAGTATGTAAAAAAAACATTGTTAACTATTCGTTAACGCTTCGAGGTAGAGCTATCCCATGTATTGAATCAATGCCCTGAAGACTTATGGCTACAGTAACATCAAAAACATTTCTTAATTTTCTAATCATTGGGTGCCCTCCTTTATTTTTTTGAAATAATTTTCATTTTTATTTACTAATTAAATAATACATTTGATTCAGTTACATTCAAAGATACGTAAAGTAAACTTATAATTACATAATGCGATAATTTTTGTTCGTTTTATTTTTTAATATATTATAGTCAGTTGGTTAGGAGAATCATATAATACTTAAAAACATTTTTAATTTTTTATAATAAGTTGAAATGGAAAAGCGTTTAAAATGTTGAAAAGTTAAAAGTGGCATAAAATTTGTTTTTTAGAAAATTTGATCTTGTTCGCGTTTATTTTATTCAATATTTACTACTTCATTATTATAAGCATTTACAAAAACCTGTCCACCCCGTCAACATTAAGTTGCCACCCCTCAAGAG
>CAYZNB010000075.1:0-14016 GCA_964478535.1 uncultured Thermotogaceae bacterium | reverse complement strand
GTTCTTAGGCGAGAAAGGGGCAGCGATGCCCCCTACTTAGCCGACTTTTGACAAGAGCGAAATTTGTTTTTTAGAAAATTTGATCTTGTGAGCGATTTATTTTATCCGATATTTACCTCCTCATTATTATAAGCATTTACAAAACCTGTCCACCCCGTCAACCTTCGGTTGCCACCCCTCAAGAGGGGAATTAAGTACAAATGCTTTTTTTAGTGTTTTTCCCAATCAACTATAAAAACACCAACGATGTCAAAAGTGCTGTAACGCCGTGCATAGTGCAGCGTGGCTGTTACACTACATTAAAAAGCAAAGAACGGTTTATATTAAAATGTTTTTACTTCCAACTTTCTACTTTAATACTTATTTTATCACATCAAATATTTAATTCAACTTAAAATTTTTTAAAAATAATGCATTTTATAAAAAAATATGTTATAATATTCAAAGTAAAAAAAATGATAAATTTTAACGGAGGTGGAAAAAATGTTAGAAAAGGTTTTTGGATTTATAAACTTTGCTCCGGTAGGTTCAACCGGTGAAACAACTGGTGGAGATGCCGGTCAATCAGCTGCAGCTGGCGGAGGAAGTATGTTGTGGATAATACTTATCTTTTTTGTTTTAATGTATGTTCTCTTAATACTTCCACAAAAAAAACAAGAAAAAAAGCACAAACAAATGATTTTGGAACTACAAAAAGGCGACAAAATCATAACTTCTTCAGGTATTATCGGAAAAATTCTTTCTGTTCAAAATGACAGAATAAAAATTGTTACAGGAGACAGAACAGAAATTGATATCACTAAAAATGCAGTTTCTGCGATTATAGGCAAAAAAGATTCAGATAATTCTAAAGAACAAGAAACATCAAAAGAATCACAAGATAAAACCGAAGATAAAAAAAGTTCAAAATAAGGGGGTAACTTAAAGTGAAAGCCAATAAAATTCGTCTCATAGTTACAATATTGGTTATAGCCGTAGCTTTTTTAGGACTTGTAATACCAAAAGCCGATTCTGCAGATTATAATGGTATTTTCAAATTGTTTTCAAATATAAAGCTTGGTCTTGATATACAAGGTGGAAGCCTTTTTGAATATGGTCTTGATGTTGGCGAAAACATAAAAGAACAAGATGTTATTGATAATGTTATTCTGGTATTGAGAAGAAGACTTGATGCAGCAGGATACAATGAAGCAACAGTTTCAAAAATTGATAGTGGTGGACATTTAAGAGTTAGAGTTGAAATCCCTGGTATTTCAGATACTGCAAGAGCAGAAGAACTACTTGGAAGCAGAGGAAGGCTCTATTTTGCCGAAGTTTTAGAAGATACTATAAGCGATATTAAACCTGAATTAAGAAGAGTAGGAACTATAATAGTAAATAATAGAGAACTTCCAAGAGAAGAATATGTTAGAGATTTAGATGATCCTAACAAATGGTATAAAGTAAAACCTTATTTTGATTTTGGGCCAACTCCTTTTGAAATTACAGGTACTGATGTTATTGATGCAAGAGCTAATATAAATACAGATGGAAGAGGATTCTTAATAAATCTTAATTTTAGCAACGAAGGATCTGGTAAATTCTCAAGGGCCACAGGGAATTTAGTTAATAAAAGAATCGCAATAATTTTGGATGATGCAGTAATTATTGCTCCATCCGTAAGAGATCAGATAACTCAAGGAAGAGCACAAATTGACGGTATTAATGATATCCAAGAAGCAAGAAATATTGCTGCTCTTATAAAAGCAGGAAATTTACCTGTTGATCTTGTAAAATTTCAAGAAAGATCTTTAGGTCCTACTTTAGGTTTTGATATTGTTCAAACAATAATCAGAGCAGGTTTAATAGGTTTAGCTATAGTTATGGTTTTAATGATTATAATTTACGGTTGGATGGGAGTTGTTGCTGACATTGCTTTAGCTTATAACGCATTTTTATTAATGGGTGTTTTAAGCTGGTCAGGTGCGATTCTTACATTACCTGGTATAGCTGGTATTATTTTAACTTTCGGTACTACAGTCGATGGCAATGTTATCATTTATGAAAGAATAAAAGAAGAACTAAGAGGCGGAAAACCTCCTTTAACGGCTGTAAAAATAGGCTTCGGAAAAGCTTTTTCAACACTTTTTGATGCTAATCTTACAACAATAATTGCGGGTGTAGTGCTCTATTATTTCTCAACAGGTGCTGTAAGAGGGTTCGCTATAACATTAATTATTGGTGTTATTGGTTCTATGTTTACAAACCTTGTTGTATCAAGAACAATATTAGGATCTTCTTCGCATTTTATTAATCCTAATAAATTTATTAAAAATATCGTTGCTTCAAAGGGGGTCAAATAATTATGTTTGATTTCGTAGGAAAAAGAAAAATATTTATGATAATGTCTTCTGTTCTTGTATTAATATCAGTAATTTTATTATTCACTGTCGGATTTGAATTTGGAATTGACTTTTCAGGTGGTTCAGAAATGGTATTTTCAATTGATAAAGAAATCGGTACAGATGAAATCCGATCAATTCTTACAGATATAAATACTTCATACGCAACATCAAAAATAGTACAACTTGCTCCTATAACCGGACAAGAAAATGCTGGTGTTTATTCAGTTACTATTAATGAAGCTTTTACAGAAAATGAAAAAACAGAATTTGAACAAGCTTTCAGAACAAACTTTAAAGAAATGAATTTCACAAGAGAAGCTTTTGATGAAGTTTCTGGTTCTGCTGCACAAGAAATCAAAAGTTACGCTTGGTACGCTGTAATAATTGCCTTAATATTATTATTAGTTTATATTTCTTTAAGATTCAAACTTACTTTTGGAGTTGGTGCTTTAGTAGCTCTTGCTCATGACGTTATAATAGTAATGGGTTTTTATGCGTTATTCAACGTAGAAATTAATGTTGCAGCAGTTGCAGCTTTTTTAACTCTCGTTGGTTATTCTTTAAATGATACTATCGTAATTTATGATAGAATAAGAGAAAACATGAAATTAATGAAAGGTGTTAGTATAGAAGATATAGTTAATAAAAGTCTTAACGAAACCTTTTTTAGATCAATGGTTACTTCTATAACTACATTTATAGTAGTATTTTTAATCCTATTAATTGGAGGAAGAGCTCTTGCTCCTTTTGCTTTTGGATTAACAGTTGGTGTAGTTGTAGGTACTTATTCTTCATTATACATAGCGAGTCCTGTTGTTATTAATTGGCTTAAAAAAACAAATAGAGCTCATTTTTAATTTTATTAAAAACCGTCGTTTAAGTACGACGGTTTTAAAATTATTACTTGGAAGTGACTGTTATGGAATTTCAAATAGACGAAAATTTAAACGATTTAATTGAAAAATCTCCACTAACTTATGAGTTAATTGCACAAGATTTAAAAATACCTGTAAGTCAATTGAAAAAAATATGTCAAGGAGATTTTGAAGGGCTTACAGAACATTCTATTGTTGATATAATTAATAGAATAAATTCTATTCTTGATACAAAAATAAAAGTTTGTAAAATTAATAAAAACGAAGAAATTCAAGAATCGGAAGATCCAAAATCTAAAAATAAAAAACTTTTTATTTTTAAAATACTGATAGCATCATTTTTAATTATAAATATTTTATATCTGGCTTATTTAAGTCGAGATTTGTTTTTATATAAAAACATAATAGATAATAAATTTTTTAATATTTCAATAAAAAATAATGGTAATGAAAGTATTTTTGTAATGAATAGAACTATTCATCCGAATGAAGAAATAAATTTACGTTTAACAACTGAAGAATCTATAAAAATAGAAAATAATAAGGGAGAATTGATCATAACTACTCCACATGAAATTTATAAAATATATCTGGAAAATTTTGAGGTGAATTTAATTTATGGGAAAGACTAACAAACCTGATTGGGTAAACTATGTTGCTCATGTTTTTACTTCAGGAAATAGTAATTTATGGCTTGATGATCTTGGGTTAAAAGAAAAACTTATAAAAAATTTTGGAGAAATAGACTATATCTCAGATCCTATTGATTTTCAAAAATTTACTGACTTTTATAATGATGAAATGGGAAAAAATATTCGTGTTGAAGGAAGAATGATAAGTTTTAAAAACTTAGGTTCACAAGCATTTCTCGCTGAAGCAAAAAACATTACAAATGAATTAGAAAAAGAGTATGCGGTTGATGGAAAAAGAAAAGTGAATATTGATATTGGATTTGTTCATCATACTCAATTTGTTTTGGCAAGCACGAAACACTGGGGTAATAGAATATATATAGGAAAGGGAATTTTTGCTGAAATTACTTTAATATATGTATATGGCAAATGGTCAAGTTTAGAATATTCTTATGTGAATTTCAAAAATGAAACTTATCAGCAAGAGCTTGAAAAAATTCGAAATATTTATATGCCAAAAAGAAAAGAAAAAATGATTAAGGAGAGAAAAAAATGAATTTAAAAGGAATACATTTCGCATTATTTTATTTTATTTTATTTTTACTTCTTTTGAAACATTCACCTTTTATAATTGTTGCTTTATTTTTAGGATTATTTTTCTCTACAATAGTAGATGTTCCGCATAAATTTTTAAGAAAAAAAATACCTGAAAGATTTTCCCGTCTTTTATCTAATTTTTTAATTTTAGGAATTATAGGTTTTGCTTTTGCTAATTTTTTTCCTACAGTTATTAATGAAGGAAAAAAAATATTTACAAGCTTAAACGCACTTGAAATAGCTAATATAAGTGATCTAGAAATACCTGTATGGGTAATAAACATGATTAATGAATTGAACAGTTATATTTCAAATGCTGCTTTAGGATTAATAAATACAGTTTTAGCATATGGCCCTTCAACTATTATAGCACTCATTATAGTAATAATAACAACATTTTCAATCACTAAAATGAAAACGGAAATATCAAAAAAATTAAATTTATTTTTTCCGGTAGATACTGAAAAAGGAATTTATTTTATAAGAAAAACTTACAACGATTTTGAAAAATTTGTTAAAGGACAAGTATTAGTTGCTTTTTTTGAAGGTGTTTTTATAGCTATAAGCTGTTTTGTTTTTTCTATTCCTGGAGCTCTTTTTTTAGGTGTTTTAACTGGCGTGGGAAATTTTATTCCGTTTTTAGGAGTCCTTGTAGCGGCAATTCCTTTGGCTATGTTGGCATATTCTGCGAATGGGTTTGCAGGATTAATAATAGCTTTAATAATACTTGTAATAGCTAATCAACTTGAAACATGGGTTTTATCTCCTAAAATTCACAGCGATTCTCTTAAAATTCATTGGTTTGTCATATTAATTTCTATAATGATTGCAGGAGATTTATTTGGCGTTGGAGGAGTCCTTGTCGCTTTACCCGTGGTAATGTATTTTAAAAACTTTTGGGATATTTTTATATTAAATAAAGAAGAGAATGATATCGAACCCAAGATTAATTCTGTCGAAAAACAAGAACTAAATGAAAATAATATTCTTGAAGAGGTGAATGAATGAAAAACAAATTTATTATTTTAATTTTTTTGCTATCTCTTTTCTCTTTACAAATTTTCAGTTCTGCTAGATATTTGACTTTTACAGATTATAACTATTATTATGAAACTATAGGAAAAAATATTCTTGAATATCCTTATGTTTTTGAAACAGAACTCAAAAATTACGTTAAAAATTATTTTTATGTTAAACTACCCATAAAATATGAAAATATATTGTCTAATAACTATGATATAACAAGAGGATGGTATAGCAATACTCAAATATATGATACGTATTTTAGAGAAATACTTCTTGAAAACGCTGAAATATTCACTTTAGGTTTTAAAGGATATTATTATAATGATTTTTATTATCAATTTTTTCTAGACGTTTATACTGGAGAAACTTCTTACTTTATAGATGGAAAAATTGTTCATTTTTATGAATTGGCTGAAACGTTCGAGAAATTTTCAATGGATATGCCAAAATATTCATATTTTTTATTAAAACGCGACTCTTTTGAATTATCTGTTGGAAGAACCCCTTTATCATTAGGACCAATGTATTATGATTTAACTTTATCTAAACATATTCCTTATTATGATAATATAAACTTAAATCTTAATTTTGATAGTCTGAATTGGAAAACGGCATTATTATCAATGGTTCCATTTTTAGATGAAACTGAATATGCTATAGCTTTTGAAGATCCTGATTTCGTTGCTATGCGAAATGCTGTTTATCATGGTTTTGTATACAATTATGAAAAAATAAATTTTGGAGCTTCTTTATTAAATTACATTGGTGGAAAAAAATTAGGTTTACATAATTTGTTTTTTGCTGAAACTGGTTCTATCGGATCATTTTTTAACTACAATTCTTTTTTAGATATAAATTTTGAAAATGCTTTTAATTACAATAATAAAAAACATTCTTTAGCAGTTGGCATCTCAAAAGATTTAGATTTTAATAAAATAAAACTTTTATCCTCCATCGAATATTATTATGTTGAAAAAGATTATTTTGAACACGAAATACCTTATAAAAGTTTATATTACAGAACGTTTGTTTTATCTAACAGTCCTGGAATGAGAAAACATTATGATTATCCCCTTGGATTTTTTTATGGAGATGACGCATCTGTATTTCATTTCAACAATGTTATAGCTTTTGAAAAAGGGTATGTAAGATTAATCAACGATTTTGGTAAAAATAAATTTGGAGATCTTAAGAAAACTCAAATTAAAGCTTTATACAACTTTTTAATAGGTGATTTTTCTTTAAGTTATATAGATATAAAAAGTGGAGATAAAGATTTTTCTTCTTTCAAAATAAGTTATGATATTATATTGGAGTTGGGAATATGAAAAAGAGTTTAATTATTTTATTTTTAATTGTAGTCACTTCTATTTTTAGTTCAAGTTTATCCTCTGATTATACTCACTTGTTAAAAAGCATACATTCGAATCAACAGTTTAATAATATTTATCCTTATCCATTAAAAAATGAAGATTCTTCTGAAATGGGTTGGGGGTATTTTTATCAACAGCTTGAACCTTTTTGGTATGTTATAGGAAAATATGAATCTCATTGGTCGGATCTTGAAAACGGTTTATATTTATCAAATTCACTTCCTTATGTAACAGGTTTAACTTCTGGATTTAATTTAGATAAAGTAAGGCTCATCTTTGGAATTTATACTTTTGACCCATTTCTTACTGATGAAGAATTGATTATACAAAAAAATGGTTCAATAGATCAAAATTCAGATAGAAGAAGATATCCTGAAAATGGTTATATTGATCCATTTAAAGCTTTTTTTATTCATAGAATAGATATTCTTCCATTTAAAAATTTGAGACTATCTTTTAGCGAAATTAATCTTGTTGGTGGTAAATTTGGAGATGTTGTAGATTTTAATCCAATGGGTGTAACTCACAATACTTTTGGGGAAGGGTTCTCTAACGCAATGTTAGGAATAGATGTCTCTTGGAATCCTATAAAAGGATTTCAACTTTATGGTCAGTTTGCACTTGATGATTATGTTGTTCCTGCAACTGAAGCAGGTGCAATAAATTATAAACCAACAGGTCTTGCTTGGGGATATGGTGCAAGAGCTGTTTTCAAAGTAAACGATTTTTATATAGCTCCAAAAGCAGAATATTATAAAATTTACACATGGATGTACAACAGATGGCAAACATTATTAACTTTTACAGGAAGATACGATGGGGTTGATTATCCTATTGGATTCAAACACGGTGCAAATATGGAAGGTTATTTAATTGGGTTAGATCTTTTTAATAGCAAAGGAAAATATAAAGTGTTATTTGAAAATTATATTAAAGGTGATATTGATATAGATACCCCTTATGATGATCCAAGAAAACCTCTTTATGAGGAATACCCTTGGGAAGGCCCCGCAGGAGAACTTCGAAAAATAATTAAAGTAAGCTTTGTTTTCGAATTCAACATTTAAGGAGAAGAAAATGAAAAATGCTTCCGCGCTTATTTTTGATTGTGACGGTGTTTTAGCAGATAGCGAACAGTTTAGTATAGATGCATGGTTTGAAATATTAAAAGAATATGGTATTCAAACTACTATAGAAGAAATTAATACTTTTACAGGTAAAACCACTCTAGAAGTTATTAAATATTTTGAAAAAAAATTTGGGATGAAGCTTCCTGAAAATTTTGGCTTTTTAAAAGAAAAAAAATATATGGAATTGTCAAAAAATAAAGTGAAAGCTTTCGAAAAGGTTGAAGAATTTTTAATTATTCTTTTAAGAAATAATGTTAAAATTGCTGTAGCTTCTTCTGGAGATTTTGAAAAAATTCATTTTACACTTAAAGAAACTAATTTAATAAATTTTTTTGATGTAATATGTAGTTCTCAAGAAGTAAAAAATGGAAAACCAGCTCCTGATTTATTTTTGTTAGCTGCTTCAAAATTAAATGTGAATCCAGAAAATTGTATAGTTGTAGAAGATTCTATTTTTGGTATTCAAGGAGCAATATCTGCAAAAATGAAAGCATTTGGCTTTACTTCTTCTTATTCAGAAAGTGAGTTAAAAACTTCTGGAGCAGAATTTGTATTCAACCATTTTAGTGAATTGATTGAATATTTTGATTTTAAATAGTTGATTAGCTATAGTTAGTCAGAAAAAATTTTTCTACCTAACTAAAAAAGTAATTTAGAGGTGATTCTTTATGGAAGAAAAAAAAAATCTTATAAATAGACTTAAAAGAATTGAAGGTCAAGTCAGAGGTCTTCAAAATATGATTGATGAAGATAGAGGCTGTTATGAAATTTTAACTCAGCTTTCTGCTGTAACAAAAGCCTTAGAGAAAACAGGTGAGGCTATCGTAAAAAATTATACTAAAAACTGTATAATTCAATATGAAAAAACAAAAGATGAACAACTTTTAGATAATTTAATTACTACTATTTCAAAGTTTCATAAAATCTAAATCCGGAAGGAGTTTTTTTATGAGTAAAAAATCAAAAAAAGTTATTTCGTTAATATTAATTGTTATTGTTATTTTTTCTTCTTGGCTTCATGCAAATATCACTACAAATAGATATATAGATCCAGTTGAGCAATTATATTTGGAAAAATTTCAAGATCCTCTTTTTATGGTTCTTGCCTACATAAATAGCTTTTATTTTGAAAGAGAAGATGTGGATTATGATAAATTACTTGATTCAACATTAAATGGTATGATCGCCGGTCTTGATGACCCTTTTGCATGGTATTTTGATGCCCAAGAAACTCAAGAAAACGTAATTAAAGAAGAAGGAGAATATGGTGGTTTAGGAATTACCGTTAGATATGATACAAAAACTGAATCTATAGTTGTTGTAAGTCCTATGGACGGAACTCCTGCTGATAAAGCCGGGATTCTTGCAAATGATTATATAATTTCTGTAGATGGCCACAAAGTTTCAGAAATAGGTTATATGGAAGCTGTTAATAAAATGAGAGGAACTCCCGGTGAACCTGTTGATCTTTTAATTTACAGATCAGGTTGGGAACAGGAAAAAAATATTTCTATAATTAGAGCTTTAATAGAAACTCGTACTGTAAAATATACAATAATTCAACAGAATAACAAAAATATTGCATTTGTTAAAATAACTAATTTTGCAAAAAAAACCGCAGAAGAAACTAAAGAAATCCTTCAAAAAATTTCTAAACAGAATGTAGATGGTATTATTCTTGATTTAAGAAATAATCCAGGTGGTTTCTTGGATATTGCAATTGAGACCGCTTCAATGTTTCAAAAGACGGGCAATATAGTCAGTGTTCATTATTATAATAAAAAAGTTGATAACTCAACAGTTATATCTGGTAAATATTTTGATTTTATGAATAATCTCCCTTTTGTAGTACTCGTAAATAAAGGCTCTGCTTCTGCATCTGAAATACTTACAGGTTCTTTTAAAGATAACGGATTAGCAGTTGTGGTGGGAGAAACTACTTATGGAAAAGCAGCTGTTCAAACGACTTTCACTTTGCCAAATGAAGGCGAAATATGGCTTCCAATTGGACAATATTTAACGCCTTCTGGAAACAATATACATCTTAAGGGAATCGAACCTGACTATATACTAAAAAATCCTGCAAGAGAAATTGTTTCTTCCTCATTAATTTCTGAAGATGAAGAAATAAGTGCAAGACAAGCTACGACAGATAAAATCGAGGTCGATACAGATAATGATCTTCAACTTATAAAAGCTTTAGAAATAATTTATGAAAAGCTTGGTGTAAATAAGTAATGAAATTTTACGGATGGGTATTACTTTTATTTATAATACTATTTCCGTTATGTCTTTTATCCTATTTATTTTTAGGTCAAACAATTGTTATAGAAAATAAAATTGAAAAAACTCCTGTTTTCGATGTAATTAAAGGGCAGGAGTTGAGTTTTTTTGAAAATAAGCTAGATTCTGTAAACTTCAAATCTTTAATTTCTTTCGGAATAATAGATAAAGAAATTTTTGCAGGAGATATTTATTATGATTTTTTTAATGATAAAATAACTGTAAGAACTGTTTCTAAATATTTATATGATGATCTAAAAAGCTTAATAATTTCTTTAAATACTATTTTTGAAGAAAGGATACATACTCATAATTTTTTTGGAATAAATTTAAAATATGCTTATTTAGCTTCTGATTATATCGATTTATTTTTTCATCCGGCTATATATATACTTGATTTATCTAATTATACAGAAGAACAAATAAATTTTATGAGCTCTAGCTTTTTTATTTTTGAAGAAAACATGTATAAATCTTATTCTTTTAATGTAATATTTTTGCAAGCTGTAAACGAATATTCTGCAGTTTTAATAGATGAAAAACTTTTAATCAATCCTGGAGTTACTCCTCTTATAGAAATACTTTCAGAAAATGGTGTTAGGATTTACAGAGAAATAAATTTTTTCAATTTTAAAGAGGGTTTAAGATGAGCAAAATACTATTAATTTTATTTTATGATATTTTTTCTCCAAAAAAACTTTTAAGTGTTGGCAAAGAAAGTATTTTCGTGCCTTTTACAATTATTTTTATAAAATTAATAACTCCAAATTTTTTACCTTTAAGCAAATATTTTTTGTTAATATTTTTTTTATCTTTTTTATCCGTTGGATTTAGAAGTATATTCTCAAAAAATAATAATCATTATGCTTATTTAGGCACTTCTTTTCTTTTAATATTTGGAAATATAAATTATACAACACTTTTAATCTCAATTATTTGGATGAGTTTCGTCAAATTTTATCTAGATTTAAAATTAAAAAATTATTTATCCATGATAATTTCTCCAGTATTTGAATTTTTTATTTTATGGTGGCTATTATGAAAAATATAAATTATGAAAAAATGGCAAATTTCGTTATAAAATACAAATTTTTTATTATCATTACTACTATTTTTTTTACTGTAGTAATGTCTTTTTTTGCTTTAAAAATTAAAGTTGATTCTGATGTTTTAAAAATAATGCCAGAAAACTCCGATATAATTCTCGAATATCAAAAAGAGCAAAAAGCAATTTCATCTTCAGATAGACTCGTAGTAGCTTTTTTTTTAAATGATGATTCTGACATTTATGAGATTGCAGAAGATTTTCTTAATCTTATGTCTAAAGAAAATTCTTTTACTGGTTTTACAGAAACAGATATCAGTTTTTTGCTTTCTTACGGATTTATAAATTTTAGCGACACAGAAATTATACAAAACATCTCAACAAATATAAACAATTTAATTCAATCATTTGAAAAATCTAATCCTTACGATTTTTCAACTTTTGAATATATAAATAATGCCGTATCTGGCTTATATTCACTGGAAGAACATATGTCTAGTGATTCTTCTCAAAATATTATGAAATCTTATCTTGCTCTTTCGAATGACAAAAAAGCTATGATAATGGGAGCTACTTTTTCAGGAGATACTCTTGATATAGATTATATAAATTATTTAATTCCAACTGTCAAAAAAAATCTTTTTATAATTGAGGAAAAACATAACATAGAAACAGGTTTAACTGCCGATTATATTACACAATATGAATCCAATAGAACTATACGGGAGGATTTTTCAAAAACTACTGTAATAACAATTATACTCATTGTACTCATATTTATATTATCTTTTGGTAGTTTAATCACGTCATCCATAGTATTTATAGGTCTGATTATTTCTACAATCTTAACATTAGGAATATCTCAAATTTTATTCACTAATTTAAATATAATAACTTCATTTGTTACAGCTATTACACTTGGATTAGGAATAGATTATGGCATTCATGTAATCACAAGACTTACTAACGAATACAAAGAAAAAAATAATTTTAAAGAAGCTTTAAAGATCACATATGAAACTGTTTTTTTTCCATTACTTTATGCAATGCTATCAACAATAATGGTCTTTTTATCTTTATTATTGATGGGATTACCAGCTTTTAATGAAATGGCTATTATGAGTGCCTTAGGTCTATTTTTCTTTTTTATTATAATGGTCTTTTTTGTTCCGGCAGTTATGGATACTTTAAAAGATCGTATCAAAATAAGTGGTTTTATATCTCATGTAAATAGGTCTTTTAAAAAATTAGGTTATTTTTTACCTAAAAATGGAAAAAAAATAAGATTTATTATTATACCTATTGTAATATTTTCAATTTTTGGAATACTAAACATAGCTAGATATTCTTATACTCCACCCGGAATGACTGATTCTGATTCTGAATCACAAGTTGTTTTTAATAGACTTGCAGAACATTTTACAGGCATCAATTTATCTAATATAAATTTTATTGTTAGGATAGATGAAAATCCTGATGAGGTGATGAATCAAATAAAAGAATTTGAAACTGTTTTTAGCGTTCAAAGTTTTATTGATATGATTGAAGAAGAAATAGGTTCTTATTCTCAACTACAGATACAAGTAGATAATTTTTCAACAATAATAAAAAATCCGATAGTTGTTTCAACTCTAAAAAAACATCATATTTACACAGACAGTCTGGTAATTATAGACATTGCTTCAAGATCTCAGGATTTATATCAATTTTCTTTAAATATAATGGAAATTTTACCAGAAGATTTAAAAAGTAACTTTTTCATTGAAAAAGATAATGAAATATTTTTAATTCTTAATATCTCTCCTTCAATAAGTATTTGGAGAAATAATGGGTTAAAAACTCTTTTTAATGAATTCGGAGATATGTCTGAAAGAATTTTAGGGCTTTCAAAAGCTACTTATAAAATAATGGACACCATAAGAGTTCGTTATTTTATTCCTTTAATTGTTTCATTTTTCAGTATATGGCTTATAACTTTGATATCCAGAAAAAATCTTCGTGAATCATTTGAAGCTTTTTTAGGCCTATTAGCTGCAACAACTGCGAGTTTTGGTTTGGGTTATTTTTTTAAAATTGATGCTACTTTCGTAACGCTTTTAACATTTCCTCTTATTTTTGGTATAGGAGCTGATGGATATATTCATATTTTTCATGCAATAGATGAAGATAAAAAACATTATTGGCACACTTTAAAATCTGTAACTCTTTCGTTTTTAACTTCTGCTGTATCATTTTTAAGTTTTCAAATTGCAAGGGGAGACTTATTAAAACAATTCAGTTTGAATATGATTTTTGCAATAATTTTTACATGGACTTTTACAGTAATACTAATTCCTTCTTTAAGATCGAAAACTTTAATAGGTGATTGGAATAAAAATTTAAAAACTAAAAAACGTTCAGAATAATTTTCTGAACGTTTTTTTAAATTGATTATATGTACTTTTTGGGTTTAATACTTTAGTTGGAAAGTTGAAATGGAAAAACATTAAAACCAAATGCTTATAATAATGAAGTGGTAAACATTGGATAAAATAAACGCGAACAAGATCAAATTTTCTAAAAAACAAATTTCGCTCGGTCAAAAAATACGGAAAATAGCAAACTCGCTACGCTCAAACATGCTATTTTCTGACGCATTTTTTGATTCGCTCAATTGTTTTTTTGACGAAAA
>CAYZNB010000074.1:0-14133 GCA_964478535.1 uncultured Thermotogaceae bacterium | reverse complement strand
GGAGGAAAAAGACTTCCAAAAGGAGAAGTTTTAATACTTGAAAAAACATCTCATCCGTATATAAGAATAACTGATATAGAAAATAACTCAATAAAAAAACAACAATTACAATTTATTACAGAAGATATTTTTAAAAAAATTTCAAGATATATAGTAAATGAGGGTGATATTGTTTTATCAATTGTTGGTACAATAGGTTTGGTAGCCAAAATAGATCAAGAACTTGAAAATGCTAATCTTACAGAAAATTGTGTTAAATTAACTAAATTAAAGGAATTACATAATTTTTATTTATATTATTATCTTATTTCAAGAAATGGTCAATATGAAATAAATAAAAATACTGTAGGAGCTGTTCAAAAAAAATTACCTATTTATGGAGTTCAAAATATAAAAATTTCCCTTCCTCCTCTGCCAGAACAAAAAGCAATTGCAGATGTTTTATCATCATTGGATGAAAAAATAGAATTATTGCAGGAAGAAAATAAAACTCTTGAAGAATTGGCACAGACTATATTTAAAGAGTGGTTTGTGAATTTTAATTTTCCAGGAGCAACAGGAGAAATAGAAAAAAGCGAATTGGGAGAATTTCCAAAAGGATGGAGAGTTGGAAAACTAGGGGAAGAATTTGACTTATCAATAGGAAGAACCCCTCCAAGAAAAGAGCAAGAATGTTTTTCAGAAAAACCCATTGGATTGAAATGGGCATCAATAAAAGATATGGTAAATTCAGGTGTTTATATATTTAATACTTCTGAATATATAACAGATGATGCAATATCGAAATACAATGTTCCAATAATTCCAGAAAACACACTATTGTTAAGTTTTAAAATGACAGTTGGGAAATTAGCAATTACAACAGAAAAAATGTTATCGAACGAAGCTATTGCCCATTTAAAAATAATAAAAGATTCAAAAATATTTACTGAATATTTATATTTATTTTTGCATAACTTAGACTTCAATGCTCTTGGGAGTACTTCTTCAATTGTAACTGCTGTTAATTCAAAAATAATAAAAGAAATTCCTTTTATTGTACCAGATGATATAACAGCTTGTAATTTTTATGAGATAATAAAACCTGTATTTGCAAAACTAAAAAACAATTCTGAACAAATACAAACTCTTTCAAAAATAAAGGATAATTTATTATCTAAATTATTGAGTGGAGAAATAAGAGTAGAAGGTTTTGGTGAATGATATGGAAAAAGTTATCTTTGATACAAATTTTTTAATAGAAAAAAGGTTGAAAAACTTTTTTGGAAAACGAGACGAGCTCGAGAAATTTGCCAAAACGTCTGAAATAATTATTCCTGATATTGTAATTGGCGAACTTAAGGAACGGTATAAAAGAGATTTTATTTTAGAAAAGGAAAAATTTAATAAAGTTCTTTTGTGCAATATAGCTAAACACAATATTAACGAAATAGAAATTGAAAAAAAAATAGAAGAACTTTTACACTTAGAAAAAATTAAATATACAATAATTGAATTAAAAAATCCTAAAATTTTATTCGAAATGAAGAAATTAGCTTTAGAAAAACTTCCACCTTTTGAAGATAAACCTGGAACAGATAAAGGATTTAAAGATTCATATATCTATTTTACAGTATTAGAATATTTACAAAATGCAGAGGATAAATTTGTATTTTTTATAACAGAAGATATTCTTTTGAAAAATGCTTTTGAAAAGCATCAAAATATTATCGTGGTAAAAAACTATGAAGAATTTATACAAAATAACATAAACATACTGTGTGACAACTATTTTATTGATAAATTAAAAGATGAATTTGATTCAGATATAAAACCTGATAGTATAAAAAATTATTGGCTCAATATCAATGAAAACTATGTTTTGCTGATAGATACCAAGAAAAAGAAATATGTTCTTGAAATGGAATCAGGAGAAATATTAGGTTTTGAAGAAATTGACAAATATTATAAAAAAATTAACAGCCTAATATATTCAAATGATTTTGATACAACTAAAATATCTATTGAAAATTTATTACCTTTTATACATTATCTTTCAAATGAAGAAATAATAAATATTTTAGAAGCAACAGTAAAAAATGAACAAATAAATAGAATTATTGCAAATGAAGATGTAAAAGAATTTATTGGAAAACTATATGATGGTAAAAAAGATATACTTACTTTAGAACTTAAAGATAATATCAGAAGGCTTTTAGATGGTTAGGGGGATAATATGCTAAATGAAAATGATGTAGAATATAATTTAATAGAACTTCTAAAAAATCAAGATTATAAATATTATCATGATTCTACTATTGCACCAAATACTGAAAACGCTCAAAGGGAAAATTTCAGTGATGTTATTTTACTTCAAGAATTTAAAGAATCATTAAAAAGACTAAATCCAGAACTACCTGAATCAGCAAGAAAAGAGGCTTATCAACATATAATTAATCTTGGTTCAAATGATATAATGACAAACAATGAAAAATTTCATAATTTTATAACACGAGGAATTGAGATTGAATATTTCAAAGAAGGATATTCAAAAGGTCTTCTTGTAAAACTTATTGATTATGAAAATTTTGATAATAATAATTTTAAAGTTGTAAATCAATTTAAAATAAAAGAAAACAATAATTCTAAAAGACTTGATGTGGTTATATTTGTAAATGGATTGCCTCTTGTAATTGTTGAGCTTAAAAATGCTTTAAGTGAAAAAGCTACTCTTGAAAATGCCTATACACAAATACAAAACTATAAAAACACAATACCATCTATATTTTATTATAATGCTATTTGTATAATATCTGATGGAATAGATGCAAGGACAAGTTCTTTATCTGCTCCTTTTTCTCGTTATCTTTCTTGGAAATCTTTAATTAAAGAAGAAAATGGTAAATTACCAGAACTTCAAATAATGGCAGAAAGAATGTTAAAAAAAGATGTATTATTAAAATTAATTAGATTTAATACTGTTTTTGAATCAGAAGAGGTTAAAGATAAAAAAACTGGTATATTATTGATGGTAAAAGTAAAAAAGATAGCAGCTTATCATCAATATTATATGGTAGAAAAAGCTGTAAAAGAAACATTTAGAGCTACTCATTCCGATGGTGACAGAAGAATTGGAGTTGTATGGCACACACAAGGAAGCGGAAAATCTTTATCTATGGTATTTTATTCTGGTCAATTGGTTGTAAGCCCTGAAATGGAAAATCCTACAATTGTAGTTTTAACAGATAGAAATGACCTTGATGACCAACTGTTTGGTACTTTTAATAATTGTAAATCATTATTAGGGCAAGCACCTGAACAGGCAACGAGTAGAGAACATATAATAGAATTATTGAATGTATCAGGTGGTGGAATAATTTTTACAACAATACAAAAATTTTACCCTGAAGATGGAAAAGAAGTTTTTGATGCTGTATCACAAAGAAAAAATATTGTTGTAATAGCAGACGAGGCACACAGAAGCCAATATGGATTTATAGGAAAACTTGATGAAAATGGCAATATGAAATATGGAAATGCAAAACATTTAAGAGATGCTCTTCCTAATGCCTCATTTATAGGTTTTACAGGTACTCCAATTGAGAAAGAAGACAGAGATACTCAAAAAGTATTTGGTAATTATATTGATATTTATGATATATCACAAGCGGTAAAAGACGGAGCAACAGTCCCTTTAAGTTATGAAAGCCGATTGGTAAAAATAAAATATGATAGTTCAGTATCAGAATTAATTGATTTTGAAGTGGATAATATTCAAGGTGCTACAAAAGAACAGATAGAAAAGGCAAAAAACAAAAATGCACAAATAAATGCTGTAGTGGGGCATCCTGATAGATTAAAAGAAGTTGCAAATGATATTGTAAATCATTATGAAAGAAGAGAGGCAGTTTTTGAAGGTAAAGCTATGATTGTATGTATGACAAGACAAATAGCAGTTGATTTATATAATCAGATAGTAGAATTAAGACCTCATTGGCATAGCGAGTATTTAAATAAAGGTACAATAAAAGTTGTAATGACAAGTAGTTCAGATGACCCAGATAGTTTTCAACCTCATAATACAAGCAAAAAAGATAGAAAGTTTTTAGCAACAAGATTAAAAGATGCAAATGATGAATTAAAACTTGTAATTGTTCAGTCTATGTGGCTAACTGGATTTGATGCTCCTCCATTACATACACTTTATATTGATAAAAAAATGCAAGGAGCAGCACTTATGCAGGCTATAGCACGGGTGAATAGAGTTTATAAAGATAAACCAGGCGGATTAATTGTTGATTATATCGGAATTGGGCAAGATTTAAGAAATGCAATGGGAGTTTATACGGACAGCGGCGGAGAAGGTGAAGCAGTAGAAAATATTGATGGAGTAATAAATGCTTTAAAAACTAAATTTGAAGTTGTTTCTCAAATGTTTAATGGATTTGATTATAAAAAATATTTTAATTCTTCTACAAATGAAAAATTAACAATATTATTAGGAGCACAAAACTTTATTTTACAAAATGAGGAATTGAAAAACAGATTTATTTCTGAAACAACCGCTTTATCAAAACTTTATGTTATGGCAGTTCCTAATGCTGAAGCAACATTGTTGCAAGAGGATATTGCATTTTTTCAAGCAATAAAATCAAGGATAAATAAATTTAGCATTGAAGGCGGAAAAACCGACTATCAAGTTTACACAGCAATAAAACAAATAGTAGATGATGCTTTAAGTAGCGATGGAATAATAGATATTTTTGAAGCTGCAGGAATAAAAAGTCCTTCACTTGATATATTATCTGATGAATTTTTACTTGAAGTTAAAAATATGAAATATAAAAATTTAGCTCTTGAATTATTAAAAAAACTTTTAAATGATGAGATAAAAATAAGAAAAAGAAAAAGTATTGTTCAAGGTAAAAAGTTTTCAGAAATGCTGTCAAATATAATTCAAAAATACCATAATAATCAAATTGATGCAGCTCAAGTATTAGAAGAATTATCAAATATGGCAAAAGAAATGAGATTGGAAGATAATAGTGCTAATGATTTAGGATTATCAAAAGAAGAATATGCTTTTTATACAATTTTAGCTGAAAATGATTCAACAAAATATTTAGACGATAATAAAATGAAAGAATTAATCCATAAAATAGTTGAAGTGGTAAGAAATACAACTACTACCACTGATTGGAATAAAAGAGCAGATGTAAGGGCAAAATTAAGACTTTATGTTAAAAAAATATTAATGAGATATGGTTATCCGCCTGATGTAGCATTAATGGAAGCTGATAGAGTATTGGAACAATCAGAATTATTTGCAAATGAAATATCAAAGTAAATAATTATTTTTGACATAAATTATATTTTTACAAATTTTAATGATTTTTCGAGTTATTTTCAGTTATTTTCTAACCACCATATCAGGAGGTTACACACTTATCTTTACACACCCAATTCTGAAAATATATCGCACGTTTTTAAAACATATAGGGCGAACACATAGGTTCGCCCATACATATGATTATTCAATAATTTAAATTAATGCCGGTCAATGATTACATTAATAAAACACTTTTTAAACCACGGTGGTTTTTTACACTCCCCATTGAATTTTATTCATAAATATCTTTTGATAAAAAATTTATTTCATCTTTATTAATTATTCTAATTTTCTTGCCCTCTCTTTTTATAAGATCATTTTTCTCAAATTTTTTAATAATTCTTAGCAAATGCCTGTATGATGATCCTAAAAGTTCGCTTATTTCTTTTAAATTTTCTGTTTCTGCTGAAAAATTTTCATAAATATCTTCCATTCCTTTTAAATATGCTGCAAATCTGTTTTCTAAAGGGTGTAAAAGATTAAAGGAGCTCAGTGAAGATATACTATCTAGTTTTCTTCCTAAATTTTGAATTATAAATATCATTAATTCATTATTTTTTTTTATATAATCTTTAAAAAAATTTGTTTCTACGGCAATTAAAACACTTTTTTCGATTGAATCCACATATGTTTTAACGATATCTGAAGTGAAAAGTTCAACATCTCCTAATATTTCCAAAGGATTATAAAACCTTAACAAAAGAGATTTCCCGTTTTTTTCTATAGTATATATTTTCATTTTTCCTTCCACAAAAAAATAAAAATACTCGAAATTCATTCCTTTATATAATAAAGTTTCTTTAGGTTTTATATTAATAATTTTCATTTTTTCAATAATTTCTTCGTTGAAAAAATGGTCTATTTTATATTTTAAAAAATAATTTTTGATTATTTCATTTTTATCAAAAATAATTATCCCCTCCATAAAGTGACATATGTCATATTTATTATATCAAATAAGGGCTATAATTTTTATCTGGAGGTGATAATTATTTTTAAAATGACTGCGTTTTTAAATGGTTTACTTATAGGGTTTATGATTTTTATAAATGGGGTTTTATCTGAAAAAACAGGTTTGATTAGCTCTACTTTGATTATTCATATAATAGGATTTACAAGTATTTCGTGTGTTTTAATTATAAAAAAAGCAAAATTAACTTTTTTTAAAAATTTTAAATTTTATTTTTTTCTTCCTGGTTTGTTAGGTGTATTTGTCGTTTTATTGCAAAACCATTCTTTTGAAATTATGGGGGCATCTTTGACTATATCAGGTGCATTATTCGGTCAAATTATTTTTTCTTCTGTTATAGATCATTTAGGAATTTTTAGAGAAAAAAAATATAAGTTCAATTCAAAAAAAATTCCCGCATATATTTTAATGGCAATAGGCATAGTTTTTATGGCATTTAATTAAAAAGGAGTTTGATAATATGTTGATTTTAATCCCGATTTTAAGCGGTGTTTTGATAACTTTTAATATGGCTGTGAATTCTAAAATAGCTCAAGAAACAAATCTTTTAGAAGGAGTATTTATAAATTATTTTTTTGGATTATCAACAATTTTTTTGATTTCATTGTTTATTCAAAATAATTTTTCGTTTGCCCCAACATACGCATATTTAGGTGGTATTATAGGGGTTATAGTTATCTTTTTATCCAATTATATAGTTCCAAAAATTCCTGTTATTTATACTTCTTTTTTAATTTTAACTGGACAGGTTTTTATAGGAATTATATTTGATTTTTTGTTTTATAACAACTTTCAAATCTTTAAAATTATAGGAACGATTTTTATGTTTTTAGGTTTTTTATATCTTTTTATTTTTGATTTAAAAAAACAAAATATTTTTTAAAATAATTGAAATATGTATTATAAAATTAATCACAAAATCGCATATATTTAATTTTTAAATGTTTCTGGTAAAATTTTGTTAATTACTAAATCGTGAAATTTATCTGCTTCTGTCCAAATTTCTCCGTGAGCAGAGTTTTCAAACCAAAATAATTCTTTTTTTGGTGCTTTTAAAATTTCAAAATATTTTTCAATAAATAAGCTTGTATAATCATGTTTTCCTATCATATAATATACAGGTATTTCAATTTCGTTTATTTGTTTAATAAAATTAACATTTTGCAACTGCGGATAAATTAATTCGAATGTATTTACAATTCCTTTTAAAACTCTTATTTGATCAATTAAATTATATTCCGACAGAAAAAGAAAACTCGATAAACTATACCATTCTCTGTTAGCTTCATTAAAAGGATTTTCTTTCATATAATATTGTGCATAATTTGTTAAAAAATCTTTATATTTATCAAGAATTTTATTTCCATAATATGGAGGTGCTCCATTTTTTCTCATTCTTTCTGATAATTTTTTATCCCCATTTTTTTCTGCTGCACCTAATACAAAATTATACATATATCTATCTGTTTCTTGAATATTAACCATTTGTGCAGCACCAATATAAGCATAAAAATTTTCGGGTTTTTCTTTTATTGCCATTGTTCCTATAATAGTTCCCCATGAATGTCCCAAAAGATATATTTTTTCTTTATTAAATTTCTTTTTTAAATATTCTGTAAGTTCATGAATATCAGAAACATATTGTTGTACTGTCATTAAATCCTTTTCTTTTATTCCCGGGTAGGATTTTCCGCATCCCCTTTGTTCCCAATTTACTACAATAAAGTAATTTTCTAATTCTTTGTTAAATTTTAAAAATCTTCCCATTTCTGTTCCCCCAGGCCCTCCTGATAGTAACAATATTACTGGCTTTTCTATGTTCTCACTTCGTATTACAATCCATTGTTTTACTCCGCCAAGTGTTAAACTTTCAATTTTTGCAATTCCATTTTCACCCACTGGAGACGTATTCCCAGGAAAAATCAAAACTGTAAATATTATTGCCAGCATTGCAAAAATCATACCTAATACCACCTTTTTTTTATTTAGTTTCATTTTTTCACATCCTTTTTTAATTTTATTGCTTATATAATACAATAAAATTAATTAAAAAAAACCTATCTCTAGTTAGGTTTTCAAAATAATGTTATAATTAAATATCTACAATTTAAATGAGGTGATTTATGTTAGATAAAATTTTTATGGAAAAACTTAATGAAATTACTAAAACGAATAGTCCTGAAAATATAGCAAAATTTTTAAATGACAATTTGATAAACATTTTTTCTAGTTCGCATATAAAGATGTTTTATGATGAAATAAAACATTTTGATTTTTCTAAAATTGATACAAAAAGTATGTTATTGTTTTCATGGTTAGCTTTTGTTTGTGGAGATAATAAAATTTATTTTCAATTTTCGATAAAATCGATCAAAATCTTTTAAAATCGAATGAAGAAAAATCTCTTTATTATTCATTAAATTCTTTAATACTGTATATGTTTCAACCAGAAAAGAGTTTATCTTATTCCAAGTTATCTGTAGATATTTTAAATAAAAGCGATAAAACTATTTTTATGGCTAATGCCAAACTTACTTACGCACAAATGCTTTCTTTTAATGAACAATATAGACTTTCAGTAGAAATATTTTCAGAAGCTTACAAAATTTTTTCTTTTTTAAATTGTCACTTTTTAATGTTAGTTGCCATAACGAATGAAGTTTTAAATAGATATAAGTTAGGTGAATTTGAATCTGTAATAAGCATTTGTAATAAAACTTTATTACAAATTTCTAATTTTAATGAAAAAAATCAATTCGGTAGTGAAATTCTTCATCTTCCTTTGGGAATGTGCTATTTTGAATTAAATAAGCCTCACTTAGCTATAGAAAATTTAATAAAAGCAAAAAATAATATAGATCAATCTGGTTTATTTCATATGCATGGATTTGTAGAAATTTTTCTATTTAAATCATATTATATTTTAAAAGATCGCAAAAACATGAAAAAACTAATTGATGAAACTATTTTAAAATTTGGCCATATGAATTATACGCCTACTGATTTCTTAATTTCATTTTTTAAAATCTTTTTTTATGAAGAAAAAGATTTATCTTCATTAAATTCTGCTGTTGAAAAAATTGAATTGGAATTTCAAAAGAGTCTTTTTAAAAGCAATTTTATTATTATTGATAGTTTAATTATGTTAAAATTAAAAGGTTATAAAGTTAGTTTAAATATTGACTTTCTAGAAAAAACATTAAATCATTTAAAATACACTGGATTTATTTCTCAAATTCAGAAAACTTTGATACAACTTGCTGAATTGTATTATTTTAAAAAAGATTATGTTAACGCAAAAAAATATTTAAAAGACTCCCTAAAAATTTATGAAGAATTTAAAATTAGTGGAAATTTTTTTGTTTTCCTATAAAGTCGTTAATATTACTAGAAAAAAAAGATTTTAAAAAATATGATTCTTTTTTAAGCCGTTTACCCGTTATTGAAAATTCCTTATTAACAAAAAGGGAAAAAGATATAATGTTATTAATTGCTCAAGGAAAAAACAATAAAGAAATTAGTGATATTTTATTTATAAGTCTGGGCACAGTAAAATGGCATATAAATCATATTTTTAGCAAATTTGATGTTGCTAATAGAGTTATGGCCATTGAAAAAGCAAAAAAATTAAATGAAATATAAACTAACTAAAAATACCTAACTGCGGTTAGTTTTTTTTATTTTATTTCATATATATACTATATATGAAATAAAATAAAATTTTGGAGGTAAGTATTATGGAAACTACACAAAGTCATTTTCATCAATGGAGCGGGGTAATCTCTTTTATCTTAATTTATTCAATTGCTCTTTTTTTTATGCCTTTTTATAAAAAAATAAACAAAAAACCTTCTTTAGCTTATGTCGCATTTATAATTGCTTTTGCGGTAGAAATGCACGGAATACCGCTTAGCATGTACTTCATTTCATGGATAATCGGAAAAAAACTTCCCGAAGGATTTCTATGGGGGCATACTCTATTTACTAAAATAGGGCATACAGGTATGTACATAAATGTTTTTTGCGTTATAATTGCAATGATTCTAATCATAAATGGATGGTATAATATTTATCATAAATACTGGTCGCTTGAAAAAAAAGATCGTCTACTAGTAAAAAATGGAATATATAAATTAATAAGACACCCTCAATATTCTGGATTTATTTTACTTACAATTGGAATGATAATTGAATGGGCAACTCTTCCTATGTTATTAATGTGGCCAATTATTGTTATGCTTTATTATAAACTTGCAAAAAAAGAAGAAAAAGATTTGATCGAAGAATTTGGCGAAGAATATATAATGTATATGAAAAAAACAAAAAGGTTTATTCCTTATATATTATAAAATTTTAAATGGAGGTTTTTATGAAAAAGTTTATTTATTTTATTTTAATCGTATCTTTATTTATTTTTTCAGGATGCACAAAAATTTTTCCTGAATTCGGGTTCAGTTCTTTCAATCAAAATGAAATTAATTATCTCAAAGAAAATTCTGTTTTGCTCGAAACTTTAGAAGATTATCATTTTTTTGATGATAAAATTAATGATAAAAGAGTTGTTTTCACTTCTGAATTTCATGGTACTGAATTGAATTTTGAATTAAAAATGAATATGTTTAAATATTTAAATGAAAATCATGATTTTAATGTTTATATTTCAGAAACCGGATATGGTTCTGCTTTTGTCATAAATCATTATATTCGCACGGGAGAAGAGGAATATTTAGATTTTTTGATGAATCAGTTAGAAAATACTTTTAGTTATTCATTGAATAATTATGAATATTTTAAAAATATGCACGAATATTATCTTGAAACTGAAAAAGACTTTATTTTTACAGGAATTGATGTTGAACATCAATTTGCAACAGCTCTTTTAGCAATAGAAATTATTCTTGATAAAATTGAAAATAATGATTTTCCTGTTATATTTGAAGATTTTGAAATAATTATAAATTTTTTAAGGTCAATTGAATTTAAAAGGTCTGGCTATGCAGAAGATACTTCAAGAAATATTATTGATTTTTATTCCAATTTATATTTAGATTATTCTGATAATGAAACTTTTTATGAAAATATTTTTGGAAATGATTTTATTCATTTGAAAAGCATTGTAGAAAATTCTCTTTTTACTTTAAAGTTATATTATGAGTTTGATAAAGATGATGAAATAATTACTTTTGACGATATTGATAGAGAAGTTAGAATATACGATAACTTCTTATTTATTTCACAGATGTATCCTGATACTAATTATTATGGACAATGGGGTGCTTTTCATACGTCTTTAAATATTATTAATGAAGAAACTTTAGCGTATTATATAAATTCCAACGAATTATTTAAAGATAAAGTTTTATCCATTTACAGTTATTATATAAATAGCGATTACTTAAATCCTCGTGATGGAAAAATTAAAAGAATGGATAATCATAGCGATTATAAACTTGACAAAATATCTAAAGGAAATTTGACTTTTTTTGATTTAGAGAAAGATAATTCTCCGTTTACTGAAAAATTATATTTTTTAAATATCAAAAACACTGATCTTTCCACCACAGATTTTTTTCAAATGTTTATTTTGTTCGATAATTCAAAACCTATAAAAATATTCAACAAATAAAAATAATCCCCCATTAATTGGGGGATTATTTTTATTTTAAAACTGGCGATATCACAAATTGATCAAGAATAACGTCTACTCCTACAAATCTTTCAGGGTATCTCGGGTCTGTGTCCATTGCAACTCCATGTACTGTTATAAATATTTCTCCATCTAATATTTCAACATGAGTATATCCCATATATCCTAATATATATTCTTCTTGCCATTCTAGTGGTTCAACTCCTATAACTTGATTTAACTTAGCTCCACCGCCACCAAATGTTATAAATTGAATATCGTCTTTGACGTATCTTTCGTATAAATGAATGTGACCGTTAAAAACAACTTTAACTCCATATTCTTTAAAAACAGGATACCAATTTTTAGTATTTGCATGTCCTTCAGGGTTATTTTCAATCATACTTCCATATTCAGCACTTGAAGTCCAGAATGGGTGATGGAAAAACACAAAAATATGTTCTTTATCTGCATTATTTTTTAAAGTTTCTTCTAACCATGTAAGTTGTCTGTTATATAAAGCGTTCGCTTCCACAATATTTGAATCTAATGAAATAAATAATGAATTTCCATACTCAAAAGAATACCATCTTTTATAATAATCGCCGCCACCTCTTGGTAAATCAAAAGCTTTATAATAAAGCTCGTTATTGTATTCATGATTGCCTAATGCAGGATATATAGGTATGTTTGAAGTTAAAGGATATGCTGAAATGAAATGTTCTCTCCATTGACTTTCGTTATGGCCGTGTTCTACTAAATCTCCAGGTCTTAATATAAAATGAGGGTTATATTGTTCTTTGATTCTTTTAACGACGTATGTATGCCTTATATCGTGAAGTTGCGAATCGTTATATACTACAAAACTAAAATTATTTTCATTCATATCTTTAGTTTTAAATGAATGAATGTTAGAAATAAGTTTATTATTAGTATAAGTGTCTTCAACATGAATTATATAATTATAATTTCTCCCTGGAATTAAATCCGCTATTTTTATGTGATGATAATCAGTTGAATTTAAAGATTTATATTCATATTTTTTTCCTGTTTTAGAATCAAAAACGTAAACTTTTGAATAGGCAGGTATTTGTGTTCTAAAATTAATTGTGAGCCCATTTTCTGTTCTGTTTGTTAAAAATTGATTATAATAAAAATAATTATCTTCTACATCTACATACATTATTTTTTCTTGAGTTGATTCCGAAATCAAATTTCCAAAATTTACTTTATAAAAATATTCACCTTCTGGCATATAAAAAGTGAAATTACCGTTTTCATCTGTATATTTCAAAGAGTGTTCAACTTGTCCTGTATAATCTAATAAAGATACTTTCATTTCAGATGCTTTTTTTCCATTATTTAATAAGACTTTTCCAGAATATTCGTTATATGCGATATTATTTTTGTCAAAATAATATTTTTGTAAATCGTTTATATTTTTGTCTAATCTTATATATCTATAATAAACCATCGTTTCTTCTACATTTAATCGTGTATTTGGAGGTGCGGCAAATAATCTATTTTCATTTGTTATAAGTCTGAAAAAATTATTTTTTTCTCCTTCAAAATATCCTAAAGCAAAAGTTTGGTCTTGCAAAACAAATGCAAGATCTCTGTTTACCCTTGTACTAACAAAATCTATAAATCTATCGTTATAATCTATCACTTCAGAAAATCTCATCAATTGGGCGGAATCTGATATATTTGTTATATGTGTTTTTATAACTAAATTATTATTATCAAGGGTATAAAAAGTGACTGTTTTAAAATTAGGACTTGAAGCATATACGATTATTTCATTAAAATGAACATCAACATTTGTAACTTCGAGATCGTTTCCTGTTATAAAAAAATAATGTTCTGAAATCATACTATATTCATAATCTTTATAACTAATTTCGTTTATAAAACCCGCATTTTTTGAATCAACATCTCCTATTTTCACTTTTAAAAATTCATTTGAAAGTGTTAATAAATTCCCTAAAATTACTATCGTTGTTAAAAGAAAAAATACGGTTAATAAAAAAAGTTTTTTCATCTTTTTACCTCCAAGTTATATATGTTTTCATTGTTTAAATTTTTTAATTTTGGCTCTATGTAGAAAATAGTGAGTAAAAATTATTGATTGATAGTTGGTTTTTGAAAAAGTTATTGAAGTTTATACAT